>JAAUSA010000078.1 GCA_012031975.1 Alkalinema sp. RU_4_3
CTGGAGGTCTGTCATCACCGATAGCCAGAATTTAGAGGATTCATTTTGGGTGATCCAAATGCCTAGTAACTCCTTCTGGCCAGCCAAATTGACGCCTAGGGCGAGATGAATGGCTTTGTTGATGACTTTACCGTCTTGTCTGATTTTCACCACCAGGGCATCCAAGTAGACAATCGGGTAGATCGCATCGAGACTGCGGTTCTGCCAAGCTTTCAGCTCGACTTCTACTTGCTGCGTGATCTCGGAGATCATCCCTGATGATAGCTTTATCCCATACAGCTCTTGCAGCATCGATTCGATGTCGCGGGTGCTCATACCTCGGCTGTAGAGGGCGATCACCTTGTCATCAAACCCATCAAAGCGAGATTTATGCTTGGGGATAATCTGAGGTTCATAGTCCCCATCCCGGTCCCGTGGAATACCGATTTCAACCTCTCCAAAGGTTCCTTTGATCTTCTTCTTGCTGTAGCCGTTGCGCCGATTCTTGGGTTTTGATGTAGGCTCCGTCTCCTCTGAGACGGCTTCTCGAAGTTGATGATCGATCTCGCCGCTCATGCAACGTTCTATCAGGGCTTTCGTCAGTTGTTGAAGGATTCCATTATCTCCAATCAGGTCCTGGGGACCTTTGTAGTCTTTGAGCAGATGGTCGAGTACTTCAGGGCTTAGATTCAGCATGGGTTTCGTCTCAGGTGTTAGTTCATTAGATCCTATAAATCAACCTCTGACACAAAATATTTTACAATCCCCCTCAAATGCTTTTGCTTCATCACCTAATTCACCATAACTTTGAGCCAAGATATGATAAGCATGAATATCATGAATTACTCCTTTTCGGTTAGTGCTATCGAGTGCTTGTTCAGCTAGTAAAGCTGCTTGTTTGCTGTTTCCTTGAAATAGTTCAATCTGTGCTAGTTGAGCCAGTGGAGTTGCTTTAAATCCTGGAACTTGACTCTTGACTGCTTCAGATAGTGATTTTTGCAATAAATCTTTCCCTGTTTTATAGTCTCCTAGCTCAATGTATCGTTCAGCCGTAGAAGACAAGTCGCTAGAGCGGGATACAGCATTTGGCAATTGCGCACTAAGCTCTGCAATTTTATTGACAGTTACTAGAACCTGAGCTGTATTTCCTTGGGCTGAATAAATCTCTCTAATTTTTCTAAAACATTAATCTCCTGTTGTATTTTTCGATCAGAGCTTTGACGAGCGATAGTTTGAGCTTTTTGAACTGTATCCCATGCTTGAGAATAATTACCTTGTTGAATGTAGACTTTGATTAGCTGAAGAAGAAGCTCCATCTTGACTTGCTTTATATTATTTTGCAAATAAGGGTTATTAGGAGTTTTAAGTTTTGAGACTATGGTTTCTGCTTCTCTTAGGGAACCTGATGCGAGAGAAACTTCATTACGGTCTAAATAAAATCTCCCTAGCCTAACCAAGACTTCAGCTTCTTCAGAAGGCAGCTTAAAAGATTGAGCTAATTGAATCCCTTGCTTCAAGCTGAGAAGAGCCAGATCAAACTCTCCCAATTCCTGATAACTACTAGAAAGGAATGAAAATATACTAATATATCCTCTCCCGTAGAAAGGATAAAGATCTGGCGAAATCTTCTTAAGATCTACTTTTTGGTATAGTTGAAGAGATTGGTTGTAAACTTCAATAGCTTTTCTGTAATTACCAAATACAGCATAGTCACTTGCAATAGTACCTAATGAACCCGCCTGTTGCGCTGGAGCGAGACGTTTAGAAAGTTCTATTGCCTGAAGCTCCAGATCATAAGCCTTTTGATATTGCCCTTGAGTTTTATAGATGCTGGATAGTTGATCTAGGGAAAATATTTGATTTTCTGCATTATTAGCCTGCTTTGCAGTATTTAAGGCTTCAAGGGCAAATCTTTCTGCTTTCGGAAAATCAAATGATTTTTCATAGGTGTTTGCCATACGGCGATAAACATTACTCTGAATATCTAAAATTCTTTTCCTTGCATCATCATCACCTAAGTTCTTTGCTAAACGTAATGCGGTGGGCATTAAAGCCAATATCTCATTTGAGAGTTCAATACCTTTAGGCTGTTCCAGATTTTCTATGTATTGAGATGCGATCGAAGATTTTACTTGTAGAAATTGCATCAAGCTAGCTAGTTGTTCAGATTGATATTCATTAATTTGCCCATACGCTTTAAATGCTAATTCATATAATTCAGCAGTTTTTTCGCGATCTCCCAATACGACATAATTAGCACCTAGTGTGTCATAGAGCCGTGCTTTCGTTTCAGTCTTATTAAGGGTGATGGCTATTTTTTCAGCTTCCTTAGCGATTTGAATTGAACGACGGGCATACTGTTTGGCAGATGAATTAGGATTATTTTGATATTCCGAATCACCAATATGAGGATGATTTAGTCGATTACCTATAACCATATATGTAGTGACTAGCAATGAAAGGCTATCCAACAAAATTAATGAATCTCCAGATTTACGTGCCACAGCAACACTGTCTTCCGCTGGCACCTGCATTTTAGAATATTGTTCAGTCTCAAGATAAGCATTATTGATCAATTTTAGTATCAATGTTTCTTGTTTAGGTCTTTTTAAGAAGCGACGTTCAGTATTCAGCGCCTCCTCATACTTGTTGAAGGCTTCTGAATAATTTTTTAATTGTCTAAATGTTAATCCTAAGTTGGCGAGAGACCTGACTTCTATCTCGTGATTTTTATGTAAGCGGGCAGTCTTCAAAGCCTCTTCTAGATAAGAGATGCCATCCTGTGGTTTTCCAATATCTTGATGAATTGCACCAAGATTATTCAGTGCTCTAGCTTCCAAATCTGGTTCTTTAACTTCACGAGCAATCGCCAATGCTTGTTTCTGATAGTCAATCGCTATTTCATACTTTTTCTTAAAAAATACGAACTACCCAGTCCTCGCAAAGCATACCCTTCACCCTTGCGATCGCCGATCTCCTGATAAAGTTTCAAAGCCTTCTGAAAGGGTTCTAATGCAGATGGAAATGCTTGTTCGAGTAATCGATCGCCCTCTTTCAACAGCTTATCAGCTTCCGCTTTCCGCCCATCCGTCACCTGAGCAACTACCCCCGGCTGCATCGCGATCGCCCCCTCCTGCCCCACAAAAGCACCCCCCATCCCCAAACACACCATCAAAGCTAAACTGATTGGCGATCGTCTTACCTGCATATAGATACTCCAAAATTCGGGGGAACTGACACTTGTAACAAGTATCTCATTCCATCCCCACAAGACCTATGCAGTTTTGAGAAAACTTAAGGATTTGCGATCGACCCATCCTCAATCCGTGGACGGGATTGTAAAATATTTTGTGTCAGAGGTTGATTTATAAGATCTAATGAGATTATGCAGAAATGTGGAGAGAGGGGGGCGATCGGCTGGGAGGGGAGGGGGCGATCGCGAAAAAGCCTTCAAAGCATCAATTAAAATCTATCTCAGAAGGTTAAATCATAGATTTTAAGTAATGGTTTTCCAATGCTGTGCTTGTGCATAACGCGAAATATGAGAGACATTGGCTGTTGCGATAATCGCATTTAAACTGGAATCAAACGATGTCAAAACTTGAGCTGACAAAATAACATCTCCATCCAGAGCCTGGGGATCCGCCGTGGGTTGCCCAGCTTGTCGAGCGATCGCCCAGAGTTCAGCCGCTTTACGCATGGCAACAGTCGTTATGGGCAAATAAAGCGCCATCGAATTGATCGCATCAAGTTGACGAATACTTGCAAGACGGTTAGCTCGAATAAGTTCGCGCCGAATCTCATAATCAACAACTTCAGGAATCGCGATAGTATAGCCCAAACCCATTATAGATTTAAGCCACTCTTGACATTCTAAGCTCTCTTCAGAACGGGCCTTAGGATTCGCTACCATTCCCAGAGGACCAGCATCTAGAACAATAATTTTACTCATAATCCTCAGCAACGGCCAAATTTCTCTGGGAGAGCATTTTGTAATATATTCAACGTTTCAGTTTGTGCGTCAGCATACTTTGGATCATTCCAACTTTCAAGGAGTTCTATCAGTTGGGGGTTCCTTGCTTGGGCTTCCAAAATGGTCTGATGGGTAACCGTACTAGCTGACGTAGAGAGCCATCGATCGATCGCACCCTTAAAAAATCGCCACTCTTCACCCAGCTTACGCCCTGGTAATTGGCCTAAGGTTACTTGCTGAAGAATCACCTCAGGCTTAACCCGTAGATACTCTGAGACCTCTGAAAGGGTCATGATAGCAGTGGCGGTGGCGATCGTCATGATGGATCTTAGCTAGTTTTGTCCTATTCTAGCGTAGGATTGCTGAAAGTGCGATCGCCCCTCGCTACGCTGTAGACCGCCTAGGGTTAAAACCCAAGGCTGATAGCTCAAACCAGCTAAAGCAGGTTGGAAGAGTTCAAAATGACGATCGAATACCTACAATCCTTATCATTCAAGGGTTTAACCCGTTTCAACGGGTTTGCGCTCTTAGCCTGGGGTTTTAACCCCAGGTGGTCCATGCGATCGTCGATTAACCCCTTAGCTGCATCACACCCACAGAATCCTTCCTATCCAACCAACCCGGCAGCAAAAAATCCTCCAACGGCACCACAGAAACCCTCACCCCCCAACTCACAGCATAGGCCACCGTCCCCCAAGTCCCCGACCCCTTCCATGACTTGCAAGCCCCAGGTGACAGCCCCTCCGGACAGGCGATCGTCGGAAAAGCATACAGCATCCCATCCGCCTCCGCCAACGCATGCACCATATCCTTACTGCGCTGGACCAATTGCCAAGGTCGCCACCCCGCCGCCACAAAACATTCCACAGGAATATCCGCCGCCCCAGCCCAATCCCTCACCGCAGCATCAACCCCCTTCGCATCACCCACCAACACCATCGCATGGGCGATCGCCATACCACCCAAAATCTCCATCAGTCGTTCCTGATGCACCGGAAGCAAACGCCGGGGACCCGAAAATCCGATCTTTTTTTGCTGAAACTGCTCTGTAGTAGTCATAATCAATGAATCTTCCCTAGAAATGGGGCTCCGTCTGACAATCTGTCTCTCATTTCCCAAAGGAGCACATTATGCAATTTTCAGAAGGCACTACTGATTAGAAAATGTTTGGTGCAATTGCATAAGTCATGGATGCCGTGAAGGAAAGAGATGCATGAAAGCGAAAAACAACGTTTTCTATCCAATAACCCTTACATAGGACAAATCCAATGGCAACTGTTAAGCAGACCGAATTTAGCGCGATCGAATATGCCACCGCTGAAGGTACAGGCGCGATCGTCACCGAAAACTCTGACATGGCGATCTTCGAACTCACAGAGGAAGATCTCGACTTGGCCAGCGGCGGCGCAACCCGAGCCTCCAATGCTGACTTCTCACGGCATCGGACCGCCATGAGCGGCAAAACCTTCGCCGGACCCGACGGGGCTGGTTCTAGCTTCGACATGAAGACAGAAGATGTCAGCAGCTCTTCTTCCGATTTCATGACCGACGACTAAGGCGCAGCGGCTTTGATGTTAAAGATATTCCCCGGCAGCCTTGCCGGGGCTTTCTCCCCTGAAAACCCACACCTTCCATCCATCCCCATGACTCACCCAGAACCCGAGCAAACCCTCGACGAATCCAGTGAAATCCTGGAACTGTCCGATGGCGAACTAGAAAATATCTCAGGCGGTGGCTGTGGTAACCATGGTCCCATGCGTCGTAGAAAAGGTGGAAGAGGCCGCCGTGCCTCCCAGTCCAACTTCTCAAAACACAGCCTCAGCATCTCCGGCCAAACCATCACCAAACCCGACGGCACCTCCATCACCTCCTTCTCCATCAAAGAAGAAAGTATCACCAGCAGCAGCAGCGAAATGATCGAATTCTAGGCCACCCACCATCCCATTCACCATGACAGAGATCCTCCTCCAGACCCTCAGCCACCAGGATATGGACTGGCTACAAAGCGCTGGCACAGCACAATCACTCAAAGCAAAACAAGGGTTAATCGATCGCCACACCTTCCACCTAGTCCTCACAGGCAAACTGTCAGTCAACCAAAGCGACCTATTCCCAGGCGATATGCTCGGGCTCACGGCTGAGAATTGGGGTGGCACAGTCCAGGCGATCGACAATACTCTATTGCTAGCAATCCCCAAACCCGACATTCAGCAAAAACTCCAGGACGATCCTAGTTTCGCGGCCCATCTATACCACGCCCAGGCTCTATTGCTCGCCCGTCGTTTGAAACGGCTAAGAGGACAATTCGATCCCGAGGACGTAGCAAATCCGCCGCAACGAGAATCCGTCACCGTCTTTTCAGGTCTGCAAGACAGCGACCTAGACTGGATGATTACTGTGGGTAAAATTCAATCGATTCCGCCCGATACCTGCCTGCTCCAGGGCGGCCAGCCGATCGATGCCATGCATATTTTGCTCGATGGGGCCTGCGCGGTGGAATGGGATGGGGATGGGCGATCGCCCCTATTAAAGGCATTTACTAAACCCCAGAATGAACAGCCCAGAGAGGAGCTAGCCCGCCTATCCCGAGGCGATCTAATCGGCGAAACGGCCTTGGTGAATGCAAATCCCATCAACCTTGTCGTCCGGACAGTCCGTGAATCTAAAGTATTATCAATTCCCCGCTGGCGCATCGCTGCAAAACTACTGCATGACATTGAGTTCGCCAGTCGATTTTATCAGGTGCTGGCCACCATACTGACGAACCAACAAAATATACTTTTACAAGACGACGAATCAGATCTAGATGAATCAGAAGACCTAGCCGCTGATCCCGAATTTCTAAACAAAGTAGCCTTAGCTGAAGCCCGATTTGAATGGATGCTGAAGCGAATTCAGTCGGAACTCGGAACAGGGAGAGAAATCCAATGGTAAGCCTCAATCAAAAACGCAAGATTTTTCGCGATGCCGCCCTCGATCAAGCGAACTCACCGGAACAACTCGATCGGATGATCGTTGTCACCAGCCCCAGACGCTGGCTGTCCCTGGCCGCCTTTGCAATTTTAGTCAGCGCCGGGACAGCCTGGAGTGTCTTGGCCAAGATTCCGATTACGGTCACAGGCAAGGGGATTTTGGTCTATCCCAGCACGATTCAAGCGGCCCAGTCTAATACCACGGGACCCATCCTCGAAGTCAAGGTCAAGGCAGGCGATACTGTCAAAAAAGGCCAGGTCCTCGCCACTATTGATCAATCTGAGCTAAAACAACAGCTCCAACTCGCCCAACTCAAACTCGAAGATCTAAAACGCCAGGATCGCGATGCAGACTTCGTGAAAAACCAGCGTGAGAAGTTTGAGCAGATCGCCGCCCAGCAGGAACGTCAGAGTTTGCAACAGAGTTTGGATACGGTGCGATCGATGGCCCCGACTCTCCGCGATAAAGGGTTAGATTCGATTCAAAGTGAGCGGGCGGCACTCCAACAGCAATTGCAAACCCTGACCGCATCCCTGCCCCAATACAAACTGCGCTGGGAAAAACGTCAGCGCCTCTATGAAGTTGAAAAAGCTGCCACGGAGGATGTTGCGATTCAAGCAAGGACGGAATACGAAGGAATCCAAGCTCAGATTAGCCAGGTGGAAGCTCAGCTCAAACAGCTCGATGCCAAGGCCGTGGCCGCCGAGCAGCAGGATCTCAACAATCTGAATCAAGTCAATGAGATTCAGGCCAAAATCGAAGCCATCACGGCTCAAAAAGTCACGAAAGTGGAACAGGACTTTGGGGCTTCTAGCAGTCGTCAAAGGGATATCCAGGAGACTGAACGGACGATCGCCCAACTCAATATGCAACTGCAAAAGAGCCGCGAAATCCTCAGTGCCCACGATGGCACCTTCCTAGAAGTGCTCGCCAAGGCAGGTCAACGGATTGAGCCCGGCGCAAGTATCGGCACCCTCTCCATACCCGGCGCATCTAACCAACTGAAAAGCTTGGTCTTTTTAGACCCCTCAGAGGGTAAAAAAGTAGAAGCCGCCGCCGCCATGGCCCAAACCCAGAAAAAACCCAAACTAGAAGTCAAGATTACCCCGACCACGGTTAAGTCGGAGGAATACGGTGGCATTATCGGCCATGTTGAACAAGTCGATCCATTACCTGTCACCCCGGAAGGCGCCATCAGTCTAGTCGGCAATCCCAATATGCTGAAAGGCTTGATCGCAGAGAATACATCCCAGATGGTGATTTTCACTTCCCTCGATTGCAAAGACGCCATGCCAATGCCCGCCAACTGTCAGCAATACCGCTGGTCCGGGTCCAATGGCACTGGCCAGCCGCTTACCCAGGGCACCACCACGACGGTCAGAATTACCATCGAAGAACGCACGCCCATCACCTACATTCTCCCCTTCCTGAAAAGTTTAATCGGCACAGCATCATGACTACCAGCCTACCGCTACCCGGATCGTTTCTCGATCCACCCTTACAATTCTGCCAGCAAAAGTATCAAGCCCTAATCAAACGTCTGCGAGTCCGGCGGCGAACCCCAACGATTTTGCAGATGGAGGCCGTCGAATGTGGCGCAGCTTCCCTCGCGATGATTTTGGCCTACTTTGGCAAACGCGTCCCGTTGGCAGAACTGCGCGTTGCCTGTGGCGTCTCCCGCGACGGCAGTAAAGCACCAAATCTAATCAAAGCGGCCCGCAATTATCAGCTCCAAGCAAAGGGCCTAAAGGTTGGTATAGGCGCACTTCAGCAAATTGAATGTCCCTACATTGTCTACTGGAATTTCAACCATTTCCTAGTCGTCGAGGGCTTCCATCGGAAAAAGGTGTTTCTCAACGATCCAGCCATGGGGCCGAGGACGATTTCCCAGGAGGAGTTTAATGAAAGCTTTACGGGGGTTTTGTTAAGCTTTACACCCGGTGAGACCTTTCAAAAAGGAGGCGTGAAACCCAGTGTTCTTAGGGCATTGTGGCAGCGTTTGCAGGGATCGATCGCGCCCCTCATCTTTGGCCTCCTAGTTGGGTTCCTACTGGTTGTCGTGGGTTTAGTCACATCCAGTTTTTCTCAGATTTTTATTGACCAGATTTTGATTAATCGGCGATCGGAGTGGCTAGCTCCCTTGATTGCAGCCATGTTTATCACGGCGGGTGTGACCGGGCTCCTGACTCGACTCCAGTTGCAGAATTTGCGACGCATGAAGGTGAAGCTGGCGATGATGATGTCGGGTCAGTTTATTCAGCATCTGCTGCATTTGCCCGTGGGATTTTATGCCCAGCGCTTTTCGGGGGAAATCAGCAGTCGAATTCAGCTCAACGATCGCCTCGCTTCATTGCTTTCTGGGCAGTTGGCAACCACGCTGATCTCTGCTGTGATGGTTGTGTTTTACGGCCTAGCGATGTGGTGGTATGATCATGAACTGACTAAAATTGGGATCGCCTTCGTTCTGATCAACTTAATCGTTCTACAGTGGATCGGACGATTGCGGGCCGATAATAATACGCGGATGATGCAGGAGCAGGGCAAAGTTAGTGGGACGGCGATCGCTGGGCTCCAAAGTATCGAAACCCTAAAAGCTTCGGGATTAGAATCAGACTTCTTTACGCGCTGGGCTGGGTACTATGCCAAGTCCCTGAATGCCCAGCAGGAAATTGATAGTCTGAACCAGTGGCTGGGGGCGGTGCCAACCCTACTGTCTGCCCTTAGCTCCATGGCATTACTGGTGATGGGAGGGATGCGCGTGATGGAGGGGGCCATTACGATCGGGAAACTGATCGCATTTCAGTCCTTGATTCAGCAGTTTATGCAGCCTGTCGGGCAATTAATGCAGCTTAGCCAAGATATTCAAGAGCTAGACGGCACCATGGCTAGGTTGGATGATGTGTTGCGAAATCCGATCGATCCTTCCCTACAGCATTCAGGATTAACCACCGCCTCCCCTAAATTGCAGGGCTATTTAGAACTGAAAAACATCACCTTTGGGTACAACCGCGCAGGCGAGCCTTTGATTGAGAACTTTAGTTTATCCCTCAAGCCAGGGCAGCGGGTGGCCTTGGTCGGGGGAAGTGGGTCTGGCAAGTCAACGATCGGAAATCTAGTCAGTGGGTTGTACGAACCCTGGTCCGGGGAAATCCGATTTGACCAAACCCTGCGGCATCAGATTCCACGGGAGGTGCTGGTGAATTCGATCGCCATGATTCAGCAGGATGTGTTGCTGCTTTCGGGGACCGTACGAGATAATCTGACGCTCTGGAATACGAGTATTAGCGATGATGAATTGACGCGGGCCTGTCAGGATGCAGCGATTTATGATGTAGTCCTGGCGATGGCCGGTGGCTATAATGCTGATTTGCTGGAGGGGGCGAGCAACCTGAGCGGCGGGCAGCGGCAGCGATTGGAAATTGCCAGGGCCTTGGTCAATAATCCCTCGGTGCTGATTTTAGATGAGGCGACCAGTGCCCTGGATTCGGAAACCGAAAAATCATTGATCACAACCTACGCCTGCGGGGCTGCACCTGCCTAATCGTCGCCCACAGACTTAGCACCATTCGGGACTGTGATGAGATTATTGTGCTCGATCGCGGCAAGGTCGTACAGCGTGGCACCCATGATCAATTGCGGCAGGTTGAAGGACATTATCTCGACTTAATTCGTAGTGAAGGCGATGCCTTAGAGGAGGCGTAAATCATGTTGACATTATCCCCGGTTACCCAGCAGGCAGTCTCTGCGGCAACGAAGAAATTAAGCAGTAATAAATCGCTCTTGCTCAATCAAGCAGGCACAATTTGGCAGATTCGATCGGGCTCCCTGGCTCTATTTAGTATTCAAACAGAGCAGAATATTCCGAGGGGTCGCCGTCGGTATTTATTCACGCTCAAGGCTGGGGAATTTATGTTTTCTAGTGCGCCTAGCGCTGAGACAGATTATCAAATCCTCGCGGTGGCGGTTGAGGAAACCCTGTTACAGCCCATTTCGGAGGCTGAGTTCTGTGAGTGGATTACGGAACAGCCGCTGACAGCCCTTGCAGCAATTGATTCCTGGGTCCATCACCTCGGCTTGACTGCCGCTAGAATCATGCCAGAGACCTCTCCAACTCGGATTGTCGCCTGCGGTGTCCTCGATCGAGATGAAGTCTTCCAGCCGATCCAAGGTCGGATCACTTGGACCAGGATTCTCCAGGGCGAGACGAAACTACTCGGACTCGATAGTTTGACAGTGACTGGGGCGCAGGGCCAATTGCCCCTGAGTACGCATCTTTGGTTGCAGGCTGAGTCTATTGTGGAGGTGGATAGCTGTTCACAGTTTGAAATCGATCGCCCCGAGGTTTTTCTAAGGGGATTACAAACGCTCCAAAACCTGATTCTTCAAGCGCTACAAACCCTGGAACAGCAGGTGATTCTCCAGGATATCCAACGGATTCAGCAGCAGGGGCAGGTGAATCAGCAGGCTATGACAAATGTATTGAGCCGCATGGGAGATGTGTTCAAACCACCCCAGCGGCAGCAGCGACGCGATCGTCTGGTCCCCAAGACAGCAGCCACAACGGAGGAGGCAGCATTACTGATAGCAGCAGGAGCCGTCGGTCGAGTCTTGGGAATTAACATCGTTCCGCCAGCAGCCTCCGAGGATTTACGCCGGGTGCCGGATTTGCTCGATGCGATCGCGCGGGCCTCCCATATTCGGATTCGGCGGGTGGTATTGCGGGGGGACTGGTGGAAACAGGATGCTGGGGCTCTGTTGGCCTATATGGCAGAGGATGATCGGCCTGTGGCGCTTTTGCCGCGTTCTGAGGAGGCCTATGATCTGTTCGATCCGATGCGGCAGAAATGGTTTAAGTGCGATCGCGAGGTTGTCAAACAGATTGCTCCGACGGCCTATACTTTCTATCGACCGTTTCCAGAAAAGATTAAGCCGTTGGATTTACTCAGGTTTGCCTCCCAGGGCCATCAGAAGGAGTTGATTACGATTATCTTGACGGGAATTGCCGCGACCTTTGTGGGGATGCTGACGCCCTATGCGACGGGGCTTTTGATTGACCAGGTGATTCCCGATCGCAATCGAGATTTACTCTGGCAGATTGGCTTTGGCTTGTTTGCGACGGCCTTGGGGAGTAGTCTGTTTCAACTGACCCAGGGGTTTGCGATCATGCGGCTGGAGAGCTATGCGGATGCGGCGACCCAGTCTGCTGTCTGGGATCGATTACTGAAACTACCTGTGTCGTTCTTCCGGCAATATGCTGTGGGCGATCTCAGTTCACGGGTTTCGGCGATTACTCAAATTCGTCAGAAGCTGAGTACGACGGTGCTGAAGAGTTTGTTTGCTAGTTTGTTTTCGCTGTTGAACCTGGGTTTACTTTTTTCCTATAGTGGATCACTGGCACTGATCGCCCTGGTGGTAGCCATGATTAACATCGCTGTGACGATCTCGGCGGGCATTTTAACGCTGAAACGGACTCGTCCGCTGCTAAATGAGCAAGGCAAACTCTTTGGCATGATGGTTCAAATTATTAATGGAGTGGCCAAGTTTCGGCTAGCTGGGGCAGAAAATCGGGCCTTTGCCTATTGGGGCAATCAATATGCCCATCAGCTCAAACTCATGATGGCAACCCAGGGGATTGAGGACAATCTGACGGTGATTAATAAGTTGCTGACGACTTTGACACCGGCGGTCTTGTTTGCCTTTACGGCCATGGCGGTGCAGCAGGCTCAACTCGGTCAGGGCGGTTTTACCACGGGTAAGTTTCTGGCCTTTAATGCGGCCTTTGGTACCTTTATTAGTGGAACCACGAGCTTGAGTACGATCGTGATTGATATCCTAGAAACCCTGCCCATTTGGGAGCGGACCCAGGCGATTTTGCAGGGGGTGCCTGAGGTGAATCATGACAAGTCCGATCCGGGGCGTTTGACGGGGCAGATTGCGATCGAGCAAGCCATGTTTCGCTATCGCCCGGATGGCAATCTGATCTTGAATAATGTCAGCATTAAGGCTGAGCCGGGAGAATTTATTGCCCTAGTCGGTCCATCGGGAAGTGGGAAATCCACATTGCTACGGCTATTGTTGGGGTTCGATCAGCCAGAGTCCGGCACGGTTTATTACGATGGCCAGGATTTGATGGGTTTGGATGTGACGGCGATGCGGCGGCAAATTGGGGTGGTGTTGCAGAATAGTCGGCTGATGTCGGCTTCAATTTTCGAGAATATCGCCAGTGGAGCGCTAATTACCATGGATGAAGCCTGGGAGGCCGCAAGGATGGCGGGGTTTGAAGCCGATGTCCTGGCCATGCCGATGGGGATGCATACCGTCGTGAGTGAAGGAGGCAGCAATATTTCCGGGGGCCAGCGACAGCGCCTGATGATCGCTCGGGCCTTGGCTTTGCGCCCTAGGATTCTGTTTTTTGATGAGGCGACGAGTGCCTTGGATAATAAGACGCAGGCGATCGTTAGTGAGAGTCTCGATCGGCTCAAGGTAACACGCATTGTGGTGGCCCACCGATTGAGTACGATTCGGAATGCCGATCGCATCTATGTTTTGCAGGCAGGGCAAATGATCGAGCAGGGCAGTTTTGAGGCGCTGGCTACCGCAGATGGATTATTTAGCCAAATGATCCAGAGGCAGAAGCTGTAGAGATTACAAAATCGTCAAATAGGTATTCACCGTTTCCGACGGCAACACCCGCAGCGTTTGGCTCTGTAAATCCGGTTCCAATCCTAGCATCTCCAACGGAATCACCCCCAGCAAAGGACTCCCCTAGGACATCAACTAAATCAACCGATCGCACCTTCTCCGGCGCGATCGTCCCATCCTTCGCACGAATCTGATCAGCGCGGTTAATCACAGTCAAACTTGTCAAAACTTTACCCATCGTAGTCTCTCTCGGTGGTGAATCGGTCACGTGATAAATAGGACGCATACACCCTCCTTGATTTTGGACCATCGCCCCCATTCTAGCAAGAATGACCAGGTTCCCCGCCCTCAAATCCCTAACTTTAGTTAGCTACTGACCACCAACTGTCCCTCTCTATACTCTAGAGGAGGCGATAAGGTGTCCCATGCTAAAAGTTGGTCAAATCCTGTTGCAGGCCTATCTGCGACGCTATCCCATCAATATTCGGCTGAGTCAGTTCAACTACCTCAGCCAATACTCGTGGCTGAAAAACGTCCTCGAAGAACTCCAGCCCGAACTCTTCCCCGATCGAGCCCTCCCCCCAGCCCTTGACGAACCCCCCGAAGAATCCCAGTTCGAAGAAGCCGATCGCCTTCTCCAGCATCCCCTGATCGGCCAACAGCTCCGGGGACTCCATGGCACCTACTCGATCGACTCCGGCTACAGCCAGCGCGGCCAAGGCACCTTATGCTGGGCACCCACCAGGATGCCCAGCAGCCCGTCGCCATCAAAATCTTTGAATTCTCCATTCGCCAGAACCAACAGCAGGACCTCCTATTCAACCAGCAGGAAATCTGGCGCAGACAGCAGCAATTCGCCGACCAGGCCCACCTCACCCTCACCGAAGGCAGAATTCAAAACTTCCGGATTCCCAAGGTACTCGATGCCATCAAAGACGAATACGAAAGCCTGGAAAACGATCGCATCTTCTATCGCTGCTACCTGGTCACCGATCGCCAAGCCTGCCACTCCACCCTCTCCCAAACCCTAAAAACCCAAGGCCCCCTCTCACCCTACCAGGCCCGCCTTGCCCTCAGCCAAATCCTCCAAACCCTCGACTTCCTCCACCAGCAACGCTTCATCTTCAAATCCGATCAGATCCAAGCGGGCCTAATCCATGGCAACCTCAGCCTAGAAAGCGTCCTGCCGATCGCCCACGAAACCGACGAAACCTTCTACTACCTCACCGACCTACTTTTGTGGGAACGCCTCTTCGCCACCCCACTCCTCGAAGCCCTCCCTGACCTCCAACCCAACGACCAGCAAACACCCCTAGACATCAAAGCCGCCGGACTGATCGGCTGGTCCATGCTCACGGGCAATCTGGATTGGAAACACCAGCGCCGCAGTAAGGATATAGCCTGGCCCCAGGTCGATGTTCCGCTAGAACAACTCCTGCGCAAACTAATCGACGATCCCCAGATCACCGCCGCCGCCGCCCGCGATCGCCTCACCAACCTCCCCCCCATCTACGCCAATCACCTCGATTTCGACGCTGCCAACGCCCAGGAAAAACCCAATCAGAAAAAGCCTTGGTCAAAACTCCAACTGCTGGCCCTACTCATGGCGATCGCTGGATTTAGCGCCCTCTGGTGGAATATGCTCAATCGCCGGAATGCCAGCATGGCCCAGAATAAACCGGAACCTGTAAACTGCTGCCTCAAGGAAGTCAGCGCCGTGCCCCAAGGGGAGTTTACCTACGCGACGCTCGATCGCAGCAGTTGGGACTATGTCCTGCGACAGTCTAACCTGATGATCGCAGGCCAAAAACTAGAAAACGTCCTGGGCCGATCGCAAAAGCAATTCCGTCTGACAGTCGATCGCATCCCCGATCTCGACGAAACCCTGAAAGCCGTGCAAAACGGCGACGTTGATTTTGCCGTGGTTCCGGTTTTAGAAGAACTGCCAGGGGATTTGGTCAGCCAGACAATCGCCTACGATGGCCTCGCCGCCGTGGTGCATTTCAGCTATAGCGAACGCCAGCAGGGTTTACCCGTCGCCCTCAAGGGTCAGATTTCCCTAGAGCAACTACGGCAAATTTTTACGGAAGCCTCCGATCAGCCCCTAAGTTGGAAAGCCCTGGGCGGCCCATCGATTCCCCTCTCGCGATCGCTCCTCGACACCCCCGAAACCCTAGCCCTCACGGAAAAACTCCTCAGTCCCGCCCCACCGCCAGAGGTCAGTTCCGCAGAAAAAACGATCGTCAATAATCCCTCAACGATCGTCCTGGAAGACAAAGAAGAAAACGCTACGAAGGTCATGTTGCAACGGATTATTAATGACTTTGAAGACAGTGACATTAACCCGATCGGTCGGATTGGATTAGTACCGCTCAGTCAAGTTAAAGGCCAATGCTCCGTTTATCCGCTAGCGATTCGGAATAAAAACGAAACTGTTCAACCCTGGCTGATCGATGGCAAACCCATTACCCCAGGCCTCGATCTATGCCACCGCAAAGGCAATTACCAACCGGATGTCGAGGCGTTTCGCTCCGGGCGCTATGGGTTGGCCTATCCGATCGCCGTCGTCTATCCCAATGACAATCGGCGATCGAAACCCGGCAAAAAGTTTGCAGAACTCTTTCTCACCCAGGAGGGCCAAAAACTACTCAGCGATGCTGGCCTCGTCATGGTCCGCAGCCATAGTTTGAATAAAGCTGCCCCCAAAACTGCCCCTGCCAAAGCCTCAAATGCCTGGAGGAAAAGCTAATGACGATCGGCCTCAACCTAAATTCTGAAACCCCAGCACCAACCTCCCCAGCACCAAAGCTTGCCCAGGACAGCCTGAAAACCCTGCTCCAGGTCACAGGCGTGACCACCCTCACGGGGGGCGGCTGTCTGCTGCTCTCCCAAACCCTAATTCAGCCCCAGGCCGAAATCGATCTCTCCAAAAATAACGAAATCCACGCCAGCAACAATCCCGCCGGCAGACCATTCTGCGATCGCCCACTTCCAAACTTTCCAAACCCATCAAACAAGCCTCCAGCGCCAGACAATGGGGATCGGGGTTTCAAATCCATCGAATGAAACCGTCGCAATCCTGCCGATCAGTCAACCCGAAGTGATCACGCTGCGGGATCACCCGAATGCCGAAGCGATCGAAGACCTCCAGCTCCCCGAAGACCCTGAATCCGAACCCACCCCACCCAAACAAACGCTCCAGAAACCCGCAGCGATCGCCGCATTGCCCAACCCAGAGGAAGCTGCCGATGCCCCAGAAACGGCAGAAGAAGATCCCGACGTTGTGCCTGCGCCCCCCAACAAAATCGCCCTTCCCGACGTTGTGGCCCTATTCCCCCAACCCGCAACCCGCAACCTTGAGATAGCCGCAGAACCAACACCAACCCCCTCCATCACCCCTCCCGTCATCAGTCTCAACGAACCCGCCACCACCCCAAAACCTCAGCCACAAAATCCAATCGCGATCGCACACCCACACCGATCGCCACACCAGCACCGATCGCCACACCCACACCTCTTCCCACACCCACCACACCCACACCTCTTCCCACCACCGTAATACCCGCACCCCAACCCAACCCAATCGCCCAACCCGAAACGATAGTCAAAGACCGACCGGAGGTCATCGCCATGGTGCCCCAAACCACAGAGGTACCTAAAATCGCTGGCGCTTTTGTCGAACGCTTCAAGGTCTCCGGCAGCAGCATTTTCTCCGAAGACAAGCTCAACCAAGTGGCCAGCAGCGCCATCCAGCCCGAAACCCCAGGCCCCATTAACCGAGTCCTCTCCCCGGCGGAGCTGGTCCAAGCCAGTGAAGCGATCACCAAACTCTACACCGACGGCAAATATATTAACTCCGGAGCCTATGTGCCCCAGGAAGTTTTACAAGGGGCAACACCAGAGATAAAAGTTGTCGAAGGCTCCGTGGAAAAATTCAACATTAATATCCAACCCGCCACAGGCTTCGGGCTAAACCTTCCCCTACGCAAAAGCTACATCGAATCCCGTCTCGCCCAAGCCACCACCCCACCCCTCAATCTCGATCGCCTCCTCGAAGCCACAAAACTCCTGGAAGCCGATCCCCTAATTGGTCGCATTTCAGTCAAACTAGAACCGGGCAATCAAATCGGCGGCAGTATCTTAAATGCTGAAGTCCAGCAGGCAAAGGGCTTTAGTAGTGAGGTGAACTTAAGTAATGGGCGATCGCAAAGCGTCGGGAGTTTTCAGCAGGGCGTGACGCTCAGACAAGCGAATTTGTTGGGGCTGGGGGATCAGTTAACTGTGAGTTACGACAGATCTAAAGGCAGTCATTCGGGGAGCTTTGGCTATACGGTGCCTTTGAATGCCAAGGATGGCAGCATTAGTTTCCGCTATAGCGCTAATGGTAATCGGATTGTTGAGGAGCGGTTTTCTGATTTCGATATTACATCATCATCTAACCTCTACGAGCTTAAACTCCGTCAACCTCTAGTACGCAAGCCCAATTCCGAGTTTGCGCTCAGCCTCAGTGGTACCCATTACCGCAGTGAAAACCAATTTCTAGGAGATCCATTGCCCAGTCGAGGGAGTGATAATGCTGGGCTAACGCGAATTACAGCCCTACGGTTTGGGCAAGAGTTTTTGCATCGAGATGCGAAGCAGGTATTTGCCTTGCAGTCCCAGGTGAGTTTTGGGGTGAATGCCTTGGGGGCGACGATTAATGAGAAGGGGCCGGATGGGCGTTTTTTATCCTGGCGGGGACAGGGGCAGTATGCCAGGCTGCTCGGGCCGGATAGTTTGTTGTCACTGCGGGGACAGGTGCAATTCGCCGATCGCGGTCTAGCCTCTGTGGAGCAGATGTCTTTGGGGGGGGCAGATACGGTGCGGGGCTATCGATCGAATAGTTTGCTGACGGATAATGGCTGGCTGACTTCGGCGGAATTAAGATTGCCGATCGCCCGGTTTCCCAAGTCCAAGACTGTGTTGCAGTTGGCTCCCTTCTTCGATATGGGCGGCGGCTGGAATCGCGATGGAGAAGCAGTGAAACCGGGTGTGTTGATGAGTACGGGACTCGGACTGGTTCTCCGGATTGGCAACCAGTTTTCTGGGCGGATTGACTATGGGATTCCGCTGACCTCGACCGATCGCAACGGCCAATCTCTCCGCCAGAATGGTATTCATTTCTCGTTATTTTATTCCCTCTAACGCAATCCAGCAGAGCGAAGTAGCTGATCTAACCAGGCTTGATTATCGGACGTTAATGCCGGGATCGGGTCCAAACGATAGTTAATGAAATAAGCGTAACCTGAGCGTTCGTAAAGGTCTTCCAAGAGCAATTTAAGCGGCAACACAGGCTCTTGTTCGTCAAGCTGAAGCGGAATTGGAATGCTAGGCATTAGCTCTTGAAGATTGAACGGGTAAAGGTCCGCATTGGGGCGATCATAGGCACGGCTTACTAAGACATGATAGTCAGAAGTAGAGGTCTGACTATGCATCGGTAAGGCTTCTCCCGCTCGTAAAAGATCTATCTCGACAAGATGGGTGCGACTGTTCAGAACCTGCTGACGCTTCTTCTCATACTTCTGCCTGCCTTGACCCTTCTTATTGGTGGGAGAAAGAATTTCGATCGTGGTAATCACCCTTCCCGTGGCTACTTCTTTGATCTCCAGATAGGCTTCTCTAACTTCTTCTTCAATCGGCAAGACCACTCGAACGGGTTGCAATGTCGCAATGGCACCAGAGGTATCAGGCTGAGGCGGAAAGGGTGGAACCGGAGACTGGACGCTCACATCCGATCGCCCAACCATCTGTATTGTCCCATCGGTAATCTGGTAGATCCGCTTTTCAATATCAACTTGGTAGCGAGGCAGTAAAAGGGGGGTAAGGGTATCGGCGATCGCACGATGAAACGATTGTGGACGGTAGACCACCGATCGGAATGCTCTAGGTAGGGATTCATGCCAGGGAATGGAGAAGGCATTACGGCGGCTGTAGGTGAGCGTGATTGCCTTTAGTATAGCGGACAAGCAAGGGGAGCCTGCCTATGATCTAGGAAAACTCCCCGAGCGATCGGCTAACTGGCGGCCACAACCTGGACCAAGTCGGCATTCCTGAACTGACTCAACGCAGCAGTGTCCATCAGCTCTGTCCAGTCCTTGGCCCAGTCTGTCTCGCCGCCTTGCTGACGCAACTGCACCAAGCTGCCCATGGCGTCCTGCCAAATGCCATTCTCGGCGTAGAAACTGACCCGCTCCTGTAAATCCTGGGGCGGTGTCGGGGTCGTGACGCGCTCAACCCAGCCGCTTAGGGTGACGGAAGCCGTCTGGGCGCTGGAATCGCAGTAGATCGCCATTTGCCATAGATACTTTTGACCCACTTCTAGGGATTTACCCTGGCTCGACATCGGGATTGCCACAATGCCAGACTTCGCATCTAGGTCGAAGGTGACGAGATCGAGCTGCTCCGTGCGTTTCTCATTCTGAACCGTGAGTTTGGCCCGGCTGGTCGTAGGCCGAGGAAGATGAACGAAGAAGGTGGGTTTGTCTGAGGTGGTCTGTTCTATGAAGTCCACGTCACTTTGCTGGGCACGGACGCCCATTTTCTCGGGGGGAGCCACCACTTGAGCTCCATTGCCCCAGCAATTCCAAATTCAAAAAATGATGACTCTGAAAGCCCTGTCATTAAGGGGGT
>JAAUSA010000307.1 GCA_012031975.1 Alkalinema sp. RU_4_3
TTTGGCCTCGGACTCCTGCGCCGCCTGAAAACCCGCAAACCCCCTGCTCCTGGAACATCGGATGACTGGGAACTAAGCTGGTGTGGCGGCGACGACTGGCGCTACGCTCCGAGCCCCAAGCAGCTCTACCGCGACCTTTTCAAACCCAACGGCCAGCTCAAGGAACCCGACCATCCTCTCTACACCAAGTGGCTAGAAAACTGGGTCAGCAAAGCCGACGGCCTCACCGTAGACACCAGCTTTTTACAAAACCGCTTCGGCGGCGTTTATGTCGCCAACGGCAAAGACACGGAGCTGTTTAGCCCCGAGGGCTATGACGCAGAGGTATCGCGATCGCGCCTAGGATTATCCAACTACCGCGTCCTCATGTTTCCCGGCGCACCCCGACCCCATAAGGGTTTGGAGGATGTCTTAGAAGCCCTAGAAATTCTCCAGGAATCCGATCTGCGCGTGGTAATTATTGGTGGCAGTCCCTATGATGATTATGACGATCGCCTGATGAAACGCTACGGAAAATGGCTGATTAAAATCCCCCGCCAACCCGTGGAGAAAATGCCCGAAATGGTGATGGCCGCCCATGTGGTCGTGGTGCCCCAGCGTGACTCCCTGACCGCCACGGCCCAGTTTCCGCTCAAACTCAGCGACGGCATGGCCATGGGGAAACCCATCATCTCCACCCGCGTTGGCGACATTCCCAGCATTTTGGGAGAAAGTGGTTATCTGGTCGATCCGGGCTCTCCGCAGCAGATCGCTGAGAAAATTCGGGAGATTTTCGGTGACTGGCCGGAGGCTGAGGCTAGGGGGAGGATGGGGCGCGATCGCTGTGTCGAACATTACGGTTTAACAGCCATGGGTAAAGGATTGAGCGAGGTTTTGAACAATACACTTGGGGCTGCCTGTAATTAATGGATTCTATTGGCGATTTGGGTCGGTGATTTGTGATGGGGCGGGACTATGGTTTTATTTGTGATCGCATGGGCAAGGGCGCATGCGATCACAAATCAATCCCCCTCCAATAATTTCAACTTCGGCAACACCAACTCGAACGCCAAACCCCGATGGCTAAATTGGTGCTTCATCTCCGGTGTCATTTCCGCGTAGGACTTCTCCACCTTCGGCACATAGAAAATAGGATCGTAGCCAAACCCGCCACTTCCCTGCCGATCGCGCAAAATCTCCCCTCTGGCAATCCCCTCTTCCTGGATGACAATCTCACCCTGGGGATTGGCCACCGCGATCGCACAGACAAATTGAGCACCGCGATCAGAGCGATCGCCCAATTCCATCAACAATCGAT
Source organism: Alkalinema sp. RU_4_3 (assembly GCA_012031975.1). Lineage (GTDB taxonomy): Bacteria > Cyanobacteriota > Cyanobacteriia > Leptolyngbyales > Leptolyngbyaceae > JAAUSA01. The sequence goes on from JAAUSA010000307.1 coordinate 1,298, forward strand.
CGATCCGCGCACCGTCGTCCTCCGCATAGCGCGCTGAAAAAATGCCTGGGGCTCCATCTAGGGCATCCACCGACAAACCTGAATCATCGGCGATCGCCCATTCCCCCGTTACCTTGGCAATTTCCGATGCCTTCAGACAGGCATTTTCCAAAAATGTTGCCCCCGTTTCCTCCACATCCAATTCCGGCGGTTTCAACTGCAACTGCCAGGGCGTTCCCTCCAAATAGGACTGCATTTCCTTTAACTTCCCAGGATTTCCCGTCGCCACCACCAAAACCGTCATAATCTCAGCCTCAAAAGAAAACCCAGATCTATTCTATAGGCAAGGGTCCAGCAATTGTCCTAGCGAAGCCGCCGATCGCCCCAAACTCAAACCCCGAGCATCCATCTCCTCCCAGTCCAAAATATCCTGCACCATCGTCTCGTACCCCAGACTATTGGGATGCAACCCATCCCCCGACAGCCTTGCATTGCACCAGTCCGCCCCGCGCGATCGCCACAGATCAAATAAATCTAAATAAGGAATATTCTTCAGTTCACAGATCGATCGCGTCACTTCCTTATAGCGATATTGATCCCCATGGTTGTAATACAGGCAATCTAGAAACGGCATCTTGCTCTCATCCACAGGCACCGACCCGACAAACACCGTCGGACAGAGGTTTACCGCCCGATCGAGCAATTCCGCCATTTCAATTTTAAAGGCATCGATCGCCAGGAAATTTCGCCCATCGGGCCGCCCTAAGCGTGGCGAATCATTCACCCCCACGGACAAAACCAGCAAATCCGGCACCCGATTGCGCAATTCCCCCCGACAGCGAAACTCATCTTCCAGGCGCATCGCCACCTGTTTCACCCCATCGCCCCGCACACCCAGGTTGTAAAAGACGTAGCGATCGGCCCCCGGTACCAAAAACTGTCGCCTCAGCCGCTCCACCCAGCCGCCACCGATCGGATCCCCAAAGCCGTAGACCAGACTATCCCCCACCACAGCGATGCGATCGGACAGGACTTTCGGCTGGCCGAGTGCGTGTTTTAGGCCCTGGTTTGGAACCGCGATCGTAGGAGTCGATTGCATAAGGTAAAGGATTTAGCGATTGGGGTTAAACCCGAGTATAATAGAAACCACATATTTTCTCAAAAGCGACCCCCATGGCAAAATCTGGATCTCTCCAACGCCGTCACGCCATCAACACCATTCAGCTCATGCGCCGCGCCGACGAATTGATCGCCGCTGCCTCCAACCGCTATCGCATCACAGTCCAAGTCGCCAACCGCGCCAAACGTCGCCGTTTTGAAGATTTTGATTCCGGCGAAGACCCCATGATGAAGCCCGTCATGCGTGCGATCATCGAAATGTGCGACGAAATGACCCAACCCGAAATCATCGGCGAATAATAGAAAGAGGCCCCCCAGCCCCCAAGTTTGGGGGGGCCGGAGTTCGTTTGATTCTAAAGTTTGGGGGAGTCGGGCCTAGCTTGACTCAAAGCCCCCAAACTTGGGGGTTTGGGGGCGTAGATGCCAGCACAAAACAGTCATTCATCAAACTTCCAAGGTTGACGATGAACCGCACAATCCTAACCACGATCGCCCTCACCCTAACGATCGCCCTCCCCGCCCAAGCCCTTCGTCCCTCCGAAGTGCCCGCCTTAGTCTACAAACAAATCCCCACCCTTCCCACCGAAAACCAGTACATCAACAAAGAAACCAAAAAGGTAGACAAAGACAACACCTTAGTTTCCCGCCTGATGCGCTACCATCTTTACCTCAAAGGTCGGCCCGCCAGCTATCGCCTCGACTGGAAGCTGACAATCGCCGACTACCTCGGCGTCAACGACATCATGGACGAAGCCACCTATCCCAGCCGCGAAAAGCTAAAAACAAACCCCATGGAAGGCGATCGCAAAGCCATCCAATCCCTCAGCCGCAGCGATCGCGACGCCCTGGTGCAGACGATGACGGATTTGTTTAATCAGCCCCGCCGCTAGCGCCATGGGTCGATTGCTCTCGCAAGGACCAGGCTGGCGTGTGGGCTACAACCCCAGCGCCGAAGTTTACTCAGCCCTCGTCGGCGATGACCATTGGGCCTTTGAACTCACAGCGGCGGAACTGGCCGATCTGCGTCGTTTAGCCAATCAGCTCGTTTCTAGCCTCCAGGCGATCGCCCCGGAACTGATGGCCGAAGAAACCATTGAACTGGAAGCCGAAAGCGATCGCCTCTGGGTCAGCATTGAAGGCACCGTTCAAACCTACCAGCTCCGTTTGATTCTCCAGCAGGCACGCTGCGCCGAAGGCAGTTGGGAGAGTCACGCCATCCCTGACTTCCTCCAGGCCCTCTCAGAAATCGCCATTTCCTGATCCATTTTCTAAACGCTGCCGCCTATGCCATACACCTCACTGCCCCCACTGCTTCCCGAATGTCCCGCCCTCCATCAGAAAATTGACCCGATCATCCAAGATCGACAGTTCTTTGAGGCCCACTGGGGCATCCAAGTCAAAACCCTCAAGGGCATCGTCCTCTACAGCCACAACGACCTTCAAAACTTCATCCCCGCCTCCAATGCCAAACTCCTGACCACCGCCGCCGCCCTCCAGGCCCTCGGCCCCGACCACCAGCGCGCCACCACGATCATTCAGGAATCTCCCACTCATTTTCGCCTAATCAGCCCCGGCGATCCCAGCTTCGGCGATACCCAGGCCCAGGATCTCGCCCGCCAGCTCAAGGCCCAGGGCATTACAAACCTCCCGCTTCTCTACCTAGAAGACAGCCCAGGACTCAATCCCCGCTGGGAATGGGGCGATCTGCAAGCTGGCTACGGAGCCCGCGCCAACCGCCTAATCTACAACCAAAACGCCATCGACATTGACCTAAAACCCCAAGCCCTCGGCCATCCCCTACAATGGACCTGGAGCAATTCCAAAATCACCCTGCCCCTCACCGTCATTAACCAAACCCGCACCGTCGGCCCCACCGAAGAAGAATTCACCGCAGGTCGCATCGAAGGCGATCGCCTCATCCTGACCGGCCAACTCCAAACTGGATCCGACACCGACAAACTCAGTATCGCCATCCCCAACCCCGGCCAACACTACGCCGATCGCCTCACCCAAGCCTTCCGCAGCGAGGCGTCACCGTCGATCGCACCACCCCTCACCCCCACCCACTCACCCTTCAAACAACCCCCTCGCAACCATCAAAACCCCCAAACTCCGCGACCTGATCACCACCACCAACC
>JAAUSA010000308.1 GCA_012031975.1 Alkalinema sp. RU_4_3
CTTCAAGGCTGCTTGAAAACGGTTTAATCCCTTCGTTGAGGTGATTAAACCGTTTTTTTCCACCTCTCCAAAATTTGTTGATATCACCTTCAGCAATTCCAACGTCAACGTCAACAGTCCTCTCACAGAAAACTTGATCTTCACAGAGGTTCGGAGTCCTGTAGGGACGGTGTTGGATTAGCCTGCAATTCATTCGCAGGTGGGCCGTGATGCAATCAGATCAACCCAGCTATTTGTGCGCTCATCATTGCTGCCTAAAAGCACCGCGAATGAATTGCGGGCTAGTCAGGCCGTCCCTCCAGGACTCTTATTGGTCGGTGGGGCAACTGAATTTAGAATGCTCAGTCATGATTCAAACCTACTGCGCTAATAGCACTCTTTAGCATCATAATCCAGTTCAAAGCCCCCAAACTTGGGGGTTGGGGGCCTCTTCCTTCTTCCAAATTAAGTAATCACCGTCGGCTCATCCATCTGCGTAAAATGCTTCACCTTAGCGATCGCATCCGCAATCCCAATCAATTCAGAAAGCGCCACCTGCGCATCCAAATCATGCTTCGAGGTATCCCCCTCATAGCTCTCTAGATATACCCGCACCGTCGCCCCCTGCGTTCCCGTTCCCGATAGACGGAACACAATTCGCGAACCATCACTAAAGCCAATGCGAATCCCCTGGCGATTGCTAATGCTGCCATCTACAGGATCGGTATAGCTAAAGTCATCTGCGTAAGAAACCTCATAACTCCCAAACTTCTGTCCCGGCAGCGTTGCCAAAGCCGATCGCAATTCCTCCACCATAGTATTCGCCCGATCGCTATCCACCCCCTCATAATCATGGCGGCAATAGTAATTCCGACCGTAGGTGCTCCAATGCTCCCGAACAATCTGCTCCACACTCTGCTTACGCACCGCCAGAATATTTAGCCAGAACAGAACCGCCCAAAGACCATCCTTCTCCCGCACATGGTTTGAACCCGTACCAAAACTCTCCTCACCGCAGAGCGTCACGCGATCGGCATCCATCAAATTGCCAAAGAACTTCCAACCCGTCGGCGTCTCAAAACATTCCAACCCCAGTTTCTCCGCCACACGGTCCGCCGCCTGACTCGTCGGCATCGATCGCGCAATCCCCGCAATGCCGTTTTTGTATCCCTTCACCAAATGGGCATTCGCCGCAATAATCGCCAAACTATCACTCGGCGTCACAAAGAAATTGTTACCCAAAATCATATTGCGATCGCCATCCCCATCCGACGCCGCCCCAAAATCCGGCGCATCAGGGCTAAACATCACCTTGACTAGCTCCTCCGCATAGACCAAATTCGGGTCTGGATGGCCACCGCCAAAATCCTCCAGCGGCACCCCATTAATCACCGTACCCGGAGCCGCCCCCAGCATCGTTTCAAAAATCCGCTTCGCATAAGGCCCGGTTACCGCATGCATCGAATCCATACAGATCCGATAATTCCCCGCCCGAATCGCCTCAAAATCAAACAGCGACTCCATCAATTCCGCATAGTCATTCACCGAATCGATGACTTCCACCGTCATCGAACCCAGTGGGACCTCACCGATCGCATCCAAGTCCAGATCCGCTGCCTCGATCGTCTGGTACTGACCAATACTCAGGGTCCGATCGTAGATCGCCTCCGTCACCTTCTCGGGAGCCGGCCCCCCATTGCCCGTATTGTACTTAATCCCAAAGTCCCCATCCGGACCGCCAGGATTGTGGCTGGCCGAGAGAATGATCCCCCCAAAGGCCTCACGCTTACGAATCACACAGGAAGCCGCAGGTGTCGAAAGGATACCACCTTGGCCGACGATCGCCCGACCAAACCCCGCCGCCGCCGCCATGCGCAAAATGATCTGCAACGCCTGACGGTTGTAAAACCGCCCATCGCCCCCCACAACAAGCGTCTTCCCAGCAAAGCCCTCCAGGCTATCGAAGATCGACTGGACAAAATTCTCCAGATAATTCGCCTCCTGGAAGCGCGTCACCTGCTTACGCAGCCCTGAAGTGCCGGGCTTTTGGTCCTTAAAGGGTTGAGTGGCAACGGTTTTGATCAGATCATTCATGGGTCGTTATCTACTAATAATTAACAGGCTACGGGGCCGCAATTACCATTCTAGATTGACAACCCGACCAAAACTCCGATCGCCCTGACAAAAATCTTCCCATCCAATCGACTTTTAATCTTAAGTAAATAAAAAGTTCCCGCCCGCTGATACCTAGATTTAAGCTAAGTTGGTAAAGATACTATGTCTTCCCAATCCCCATCCTTGAGCGCCTTGATGAACATTCTGAGTCACCTCATCCCCCCCGGTTTCCTACGCAATCGCCGAGGCGGTACCGTCAAAACCCCAGAAGAGATCGCCATCATGCGCCAGTCCAGCCGCATCGTCGCGACCGTCCTGAAAGAACTTTCGGACTACGTCAAGCCCGGCATGACCACCCTTGATCTCGACAAATATGCCGAAGGTCGGATCCGAGACATGGGCGCCACCCCCAGCTTCAAGGGCTACCATGGCTTCCCAGCCTCCCTTTGCACCAGCATCAACCATGAAGTCGTCCATGGCATCCCCAGCCGCAAGAAAGTAATCCGTGGAGGCGACGTACTTAAGATCGACACCGGAGCCTACTTCCAGGGCTACCACGGCGACTCCTGCATCACCCTCGCCATTGGAGAAGTCAGCCCCGACGCCGCCCACCTGATCGATGTAGCCGAAAAAGCCCTCTACCAGGGCATCGCTAAGGTCAAAGCCGGAGCCTACCTCCTGGATCTCGCCGGAGCCATGCAGGACCACGTCGAAGCCAACGGCTTCAAAATCGTCGAAGAATTCACCGGCCACGGCGTCGGACGCAACCTCCACGAAGAGCCCTCCGTCTTCAACTTCCGCACCTACGAAATCCCCAATGTCAAACTCCGAGCCGGCATGACCCTAGCCATCGAACCCATCGTCAACGCAGGCTCCAAAAAGACAAGGGTACTGGGCGATCGCTGGACCGCCGTCACCGTAGACAACGCCCTCTCCGCCCAATTCGAGCATACGGTCCTCGTCACCGAAACCGGGTACGAAATCCTCACCGATCGCAATCTGGTATAAACCTCTGGTAGGGGCGCGCATCCCGCGCCCACCATCCATCCATCCCACAATCAACCAAACAACACCCAAAATCCCTCAACGCCAAATCGCTTAAAAGTTTGATGAATTCCAGCGCCTAGGGTTTCTTTTTTGGGGAGAGCAAAATATTCTGGTAAAGAGATGTGTTCTGATCTCCCGCGCCAGACCGCTATTTCTACCGCCAACTAATTTAAAACTTCTATGAAGCGCTATCCCCTAACCCAGTTCAAAACCGCCCTCCACCGGGGTGAATTCCTAGTCACCGCCGAAGTCGCCCCCCCCAAAGGCACCAATCCCGCCCATATGGTCGAGATGGCCGAAAAACTCAAGCATCGCGTCCATGCCGTCAACATCACCGATGGCAGCCGCGCCGTCATGCGCATGTCCTCAATGGTCTCCGCCCTCCTGCTATTGGAACAGGGCATCGAACCCGTCTACCAAGTCGCCTGCCGCGATCGCAACGCCATCGGCCTCCAAGCCGACCTCCTCGGTGCCCATGCCCTCGGCATTCGCAACGTCCTCGCCTTGACCGGGGATCCCGTCAAAGCCGGGGATCATCCCAAGGCAAAACCCGTCTTCGACGTCGAATCCGTCCGGCTCCTCCAAATGATTACGAAGCTCAACTCTGGCTTTGACTGGACCGATCACGCCCTGACCGACGGAGCCACCGACCTACTCGTGGGAGCCGCCGTCGATCCCCAGTCCGGCAGCTGGTCCGGCTTGCAAAGAAGATTCGATCGCAAACTCGAAGCAGGAGCCCAGTTCTTCCAGAGCCAGCTGATCTCCGACTTCGATCGCCTAGAGAAGTTCATGGCCGAGATCGCCCGTCCCGCAGGCAAGCCAGTACTCGCGGGCATCTTCCTGCTGAAGTCGGCCAAAAACGCCCGCTTTATCAACCGTGCCGTCCCAGGGGTCCAGATCCCCGAGCACATCATCGATCGACTCGAAGCCGCTAGCGATCCTTTGGCCGAAGGAGTAGCGATCGCCGCCGAACAGGTCCAGATGGCCAAGGAAATCTGCCAAGGCGTCCACCTAATGGCCGTCAAACGCGAAGACCTGATTCCGCAGATTCTCGATCGCGCTGGCATCAAATCCCTCGCCCAAGCTGTCCTGGCCTAAAGCCTGACCTAACGCAAACTACTGCTCCTCTTGGATCAAGAGGGTAATGCGGTGTTTGCCAGGGGTAATGTCAGCGGGCAGTTGGAGGGTGGTGAGGCCTTCAGGAGAGACGATCGCCGTGAGTTCGATCGTCTTGATTTGAACTGTGCGTTCACCACCACCTTCAGTTTCGATGGTCGCTTGGTGGCTGAGACGATTGAGGTAAGGATTGCCGCGCTTGGCACGGCTGAAGTCATATTCTTCTCGCATGGTGTCGTCGAGTAGGGTTGGATCTGTCATGGGGT
>JAAUSA010000309.1 GCA_012031975.1 Alkalinema sp. RU_4_3
AACCTCTTCTGCTGATACTGCCCTCCCATTACTGGTTGAACATTCAGAGGCGGACATCTGCCTGAACACTGGCAGGAAAGGACTTTCAGGAATCCTTCCAACTCCCCCGAACGACTTCGAGTCGCGCTCCTAACTCATTATTATACTGGCTGGTCAGATAATGCCTTCAGCAGGTAGTTATCCAGAAACTTTCCCTATAACACCCCGAATCGGGACTTATCCAGACCGATCGCATAATCCCCTCACAGACCCCTATATCCAGAAATTTCCCGTATAACACCTCCAGAATACCCAAATCTACAGCCAAACATCAGTATATCCACTTGAACTATCTTCCGGAAGAACCTTATGAAATCTTAAGAAATTCCTCCTATTGCCCCAAATAAGCCTCAAGCACCCGCGCATCCCGCTGCACCTCCACCGGCGTCCCCACCGCCAAATTCGTCCCCTCCGCCAACACCCAAACCCGATCGCACAAAGACATAATCACATCCATATTGTGCTCAATAATTAAAAACGTTACCCCTTCCCGATTCCAAGTCTGAATATAATCACAAATTTGATTAATCAAAGTCGGATTCACCCCAGCCGCAGGCTCATCCAGCAAAATCAAACGCGGATTCGTCATCAGCGCTCTGCCAATCTCCAACAGCTTCCGCTGCCCCCCAGACAGGCCACCCGCATAGTCCTGAGCCTTGTGGGCTAGACCGATCGAATCTAGTATTTCTAGGGCACGATCGCGCGACCTAGCCTCCTCCCGCTGAATCCGCCCCCCATTTAACCAAACCTTGAAGAAGTTCTCCCCAGTCTGCTGCTGAGGCGCCAAAAGCATATTCTCCAGCACCGACAGCCGCGACAGCACACGGGCCACCTGAAACGTCCGCACCATCCCCCGCCGAGTAATCCGATGAGGCGCAACCGTATGAATCGGAGCACCATCAAGCAACACTTCCCCCGTATCCGGAGAAATGGAGTTGGACAGTAAATTAAACAGCGTGGTCTTACCCGCACCATTGGGGCCGATCAGTCCAGTGATGCTGCCAGAGGCAACCTCGATCGAGGCATCATTCACAGCGGCCACACCACCAAAGGTCTTACGCAGATTTTTAGCTTGAAGAAGAGGCTGAGACATGGGAAAAATGGTTTAACTAAACAACTGACTATTTACCGAGGGTGAGTTCATCCTTATTGCCCAAAATACCCTGGGGCCGCCAAATCATCAGCGCCATCAGAATAAAGCCAATCAGCATAATTCGCAACGCCCCGATTTTATCCCCCGACAGCATCGGCAACACCTTATCGAGATCCCGCGTCAAAGCACTATAGGCCCAAAAATCACCGCCCCCAAAATCGTACCGGGATTGCTCCCCGCCCCACCCAGCACCACGATCGTCCAGGTATTAAACGTCAAATCCGTCCGAAAATTATCAGGATAGACATTACTCAGCTGCCAAGCACTAAAAGCCGCCCCAACACCCGCAATAAACCCACCCAACATCAAAGACTGCAACTTGTAAGCAAACACATTCTTACCCAAGGCCCGCGCCACCTCCTCATCCTCCCGAATCGCCTTCAGTACCCGACCCCAAGGCGACTTCACCAACAACTGCAACCCCACAAACACGATCGCCAACACAATCACCGACAAAAACATCAACCCAGCCTGCACCGGATTCGCCTTGAAATTATAGATCGACTCCAAACAGACCGTCCAAAGGTACAGCCCCAAGGCCCCCACCAGTCCCATCAACCCCAGCGTGATCCAAGGTTTGCGCCCCTGCGATCGAAACCGCCCCAGCAAAGCCCGCCCAATCCGCCAAACCCCAAACCCCACCACCAGACTAAACACCGCCATCATCCCGTACCGCGTCACCAGCGTCGGCCTAAACTGCTCCAGGGGCAAAGCAAAACCCTGAATCCCCAAGGTCCCTCGGGTCAAAGGTTCCGCCGCCCGACTCCGCACCACAGTCCGCACCACCTCCGACACCCCGATCGTCACGATCGCCAGATAGTCCTCCCGCAGCTTCAGCGTCGAAAACCCCATCACCAGCCCCAGCACCGCCGCCAGCAAACCCCCCGCAACGATCGCCAAAAACCAAGGCAAGCCCGCCAGGGTCAGCAGCACCGTCGTATAGGCCCCGACGGCCATGAATCCGGCATGGCCAAAGTTGAGCAGCCCCGTGAAGCCCCAATGGAGATTCAGACCCAGGCTAAAAATGCTGTAGATCGCGACGGAGGTCACCAGAAAGACCAGATAATCCTTCGCCTGCAAATATGACAAGAGGTACTCAACCATGCCGAACCCTTCAAGAAAGCAATCGGATTTTACCCTAGAGAAGGCTTCCGAGTTTGTTAGGATTGGACTAGCCCTAGAAAATTGTCCCTCCATCCGCTACGGCCCCGTGCATTTACCCCTCAAAACGGGCAACCTAACTCAATTAGCCATCCATCTACCCTACTCCCTGTATGAAATCCCTGCGTGCAAGGGCGCACAACCTAATCGACCTGCTGCCCCAAAGTGATTTGGAACAAATTTGGACCGCGATCGAAACCCAATACTACGACCTCTACGTCCTGCGCGCCCTCCAAGAGGCCAAGGAGCACTTTCTGCCTGGAGACGTTCTGACCCGAGATGAAGCCATGATGTTTCTCTCCTCGGAGGAAGTCATCCCCACCACCGAACAACCCCTAAACTGAGGCCAAGATCGATGCCCACCAGTTCCCGTCTGTCCACCTCCTCCGCCATGGAGGTCATGTATGAGCGATCGTTCTTGCAGGATCTACGCCACTTGAAGCCCAAGGTCGCGGAGCGGATCAAGCTTTTCGTACTCAGCGACTACTTCGAGAAGAACCCCCTCCCAGCTCCTCCCCGAATACCGCCAGCTAGGCTCCAGCCGCATCTTCTACCGCTTCACCTGGGAAAACCACCTGATCTGCATCGAAGCCACGGGCCAAATCCTCAAATTCGTGAGGGTACTTCCAAAACCCCCCATCTAACTAATCAAACTCCCCAAGCAGATTAAAGGCCGCCCACAGCTTGGGATCCGGATACTTCAGCCTTGTCGTCAGCATCGCCTGCCGCAGCGCCTGGGCCTTATTCAGCTTCTTCTGGGCCAAGTGCCTATAAAACGCCGTCATCAGCAGCGCCGTCGAATCATCACTCACATCCCACAGCGACACCACCACCGTCGGCACCCCCGCCAAAAAGAGCGATCGCGACAATCCCACCACCCCATCCCCCGTCAGATCCCCCTTCCCCGTACTGCAAGCACTCAGCACCACCAGATCCGCCTTAAGCTGCAACTCAGCAATCTCCCCCGCACTGAGCAACCCATCATCCTGGGCATTACTCGGGGCAAGGGCGATCGCCCCCGGCACCTCCCCCCGCACCGTATCGAGCAACCCATGGGTCGCCAGGTGAATCACCCGCGCCTCAAGCATCTGGCGCAAAACCACCGCCTTCGTCGCCCCACCCCCCACAAGCGCCTGGGTCGCCAGGAGCGGTGCGATCGCCTTAGCCTCCTTTTCTGCTCCGGGCAGCGGCGGCAGCACCAGATTCGTGAACGTTGGCATCGTCGGGTTACCCACAATCAGCGCCGGACCAGCCCCCTGTTTAGTATTCTGCTGAGCGCGATCGGTCAGGGCCAAGGCCTGGATCGCCGGAGCTACACTCAGGGTATGGCGATCGATCAGCGCCTTCCCCTCAGCATCCTCCAACGCCGCAAAGGGCACAAAAAACAGCGGTCCCTGGGGCAGGAAGATCACCTGCTCCTCGGGGTTGGTGGGTAGATCGGCGGCGATCGGGTCAATGAGCAACTTGTGCAGACTGCGCAGGTTGTTTTCCCCCGTGGGGGGCGGCGTGGGGGAAACTTGGGTTTTAACGATGGCGATCGAAGCGCGGCCTCGAACGTTCAGGGCGTCTCTTGTGGCTTGCAGACGGGTTTCGAGGGACTGGTTGCCCAGGTCAGTTTTGTGGAAGCGAATAGTGCCGTCGGGTTTGATCACCCATATGTAGAGTTGGCGATCGCCCCCCTGGGCGTACTGCACGAGGGTAGCCCTGTGCTGCTGGGCAATGGCCCGAATCTCCGCCAGATTGGGGATCTCAGGGGTACGATCGCGCAGTTTCGTGGCAAACAGTTCCACAAAGGCCCGCGCTCGGCCCGCTCGGACACCTCTAGGGCCGCGTCGGATTGGTTCTGGGCGATCAGACTTTGCTGCCAGAGACTGTAGGTTTGGGTCTGGAGTTCAAACAGCGAGACTTTGTTGCTGTCGGAGAGGCCGGGGCGGAGGCCTTCCCAGAGGCTAGCCGCGAGGGAGAGCGATTGGCTAGCAGCGGCGGCTTGGCCGTTGAGGAGTTGGGTTTGGCCTAAAGTTGTCAGGGCCTTGGCGAGTGTGGGACGATCGCCAATTTTTGGCTGCGATCGCGGCGGACTGATGGGGCGGACTGATGGGCGGCGGCAAGCTGGTTGCCCTTGAGCTGGGCCTGGCTCAGGTCGGCCAATACCAAGGCTTCCT
>JAAUSA010000079.1 GCA_012031975.1 Alkalinema sp. RU_4_3
TTTCGCTGTATTTGTGCCGCGCCAGCCAGACTTCGATCCACTGAAACGCGTCGTCATTCTCGTAAATGGTCAGGTCCAGAAAAGACCCGCGACAAGCACCAGGCGTACAACTGCCCCGGCAGGTGCCGCAGCATGGCGAAGGCGCTGCCGATCTGGCGCAGGTCGAGCGTTCCGGTGGTGACGGTGGCCCGCTGATGCACGGCATCCTCGGGCTGGTGATCCACAAGGGGCACAGCATCCGTCTGCCGGATCTGCAGAAACACCCGAGCCGCTACGGCTTCCCCCCCCATCACCCTCCGATGCGATCGTTCCTCGGGGTGCCCATCATCGGCAAACGGGGCGTGGTGGGTGACCTGTACTTCACCGAGAAGATCGGTGCGGACGAGTTCTCCGCGGAGGACGAGGCAGAGCTGCTGGGCGGTTTCATGGCCGATCGAGCCCAGGGCCTGGAGCAGAGGATAGATGCCCTTGCGTCGATGAATCGCCCCAAAAATAGCAACACCCGCCGCCCTGGCTCCACCTTGAGTTGCTGACGCAGGGTCTCAACCTGCTGGGGATTGGCCCGCACCGCCGCCACGGGGTCCGGTAGATAGTCCACCTGGAGCTGGGGATTGAGGGCGGCCAGGGGGACCACGGCGGAGCCATCCAGGCAGAGGAGGGTTTTGAGTGAGGGATGGTGGAGCATGCGTTTCAGCATGGCCCGTTCGAGGCGGTATTGCCAGCGGCTAGGTTGCCCCTGGAGGCTGTCGTAGTGGAAGCTGGGACGGAAATAGATAGCTGTTAGACCGCAGGACAGAGACTGGCGCAGCAGCAGGGGCCAGCGGCGGCTGTCCAGGTAGGGCAGCAGGCAATGGTCGGCGCCCAGGCGGCGGATGTAGCGATCGAGCAGATCCCATTCCTGACAGGCCCTCCAGACACGCTGCCAGGGATAGCGGCGGGGGTTTAATAGCTGGGTTTCGGCATTGCTTAGGACCTGCCAGGAGACCCCAGCCCGACTGACTGCCATCCATCCCCCATGGCGCTCGGCAAATCCCTGGGAAACCACGACCACTAGATCACCTTGACGACTATGCCAACCGTCAACGAGGTACCGAACGTAGCTGGGATAATGTCCATCCGCAGACAGCTCGAACAATATAACCTTAGGGATCATGACTTACCTGAATGCACACAACTGACAGAAACAGATTTACTCTGGGTAGTTTATTAATCATAGAATCTGGCAGAAGATTCTTCCATTAGCTCTGGGGGTGATTTTGCTCAGGAAGCTTATCAGATTCGCTAGGTGGATGAGTCTATGGGGTGGGACAGATCCTGCGGTACAGATCGAGGTAGCGCTCTGCCTGAAGCGTTTCGCTAAACTGTTGCAGGGCCTGCTGTCGTGCGGTTTGACGGAACTGCGCAGATCGGTCCCCCGATGCCATAATCCAGGCCAGCCCCTGGGCCAGATCCTGGCTGTCAAAGGCCTGGGCCAGATAGCCATTCTGTTGATGCAGGATCAAATCCGGCATGGCATGGGCCTTAAAGGCCACGACGGGCGTGCCACAGGCTAGGGACTCCGAGACCATCTGGCCGAAGGTTTCCTGGCGAGAGGGCACCACCATGACATCGAGTGCGCTGTAGGCCATAGCCAGGTCCCCGTCCCGGCGAATTACGCCCAGGGGATAGGCCAGGTAGGGCAGATCGGTGGGAGCCTGGTCGGATCCGATGACTACAAGGGCAATCGATCGCCTCTCCCCTTGGGCCAAAACACCCAGGGCCGCCCTTAATAAATCAAAGCCCTTGCGATGGTCCTCCACCCCGCCCAAGGCCCCAAAGCCAATCAAGAAGGTGTCGGGTGGCAGATTGAGCTCTTTGCGGGCGAGGGCACGATCGTGGGGGTGAAGCGATCGAGGTTGAGGCCGAGGGGAATGGTGTGGACGGGGTATTGGCCGAGGACAGGATGGGCCTGGGCGATTTGGGTCAGCCACTGACTGGGGGCGACGAGATGGAGATCGAGATTTTTCCAAGCCTGGGCTTTGCGTTGCCAGGTGCGGGCGGAGAGGTCGGATTGATTCTGACTCCCTAGGGCTGGACATTTGCCGCAGCCTTGGCTGTAGCGATCGCAGAAGACATCGGCCCCGGCGACCGGATAGTGGCAGCCCCCCGTGAAGGGCCAGAGGTCATGGAGGGTCCAGACGAGGGGGCGGGCCAAGCGGGCTAGGGTTTCGATCCGCATGAAGCCGTTGGTGATCCAATGGAGCTGAATCAGATCGGGATCCTGGCGGCGGAGGGCGGGGACAATGCGATCGGGAAACCACTGGCTACAGAAGAGATCCGTGCGGCGGCGGCGGTAGGGGAAATAGGCGAGACGGTTCATCTCGGACCCAGTTTCGTCCAGGGGGAGCGCAGGACAGTAACGGTGGGGTCTTGGGTGAGTTTTTCCCGCACTAGGAGCTGGCTCTCGACGCCTAGGCTTTGTAGGCCCTGGTGGAGACGGTAGCTAGCTCGGGCGGCCCCACCCCGAATGTCGGTTTCGTTTAAGGCAACAACTTTCATAGCAGGCTAGGCCCGAGGCATGGGCCAATGGCTGGGCATCGGGTGACCGATCGTAGAGGAGAGAGACCAGTGTAAACCCTTGGGCCAAGTCCAGGCAAACCATTGGTTGAGCAGTCTGCGGCCCATGCGGCGCAGGAGCCTGGGCAGCCCCCGCTGGCAGGACATGCGAATGTAACATTGGCCCTGGCGGTAGACCCCCTTGGGCAGTAGACCTTCCCGATAACCCTGTTGCCAAACCGCCTGGGCTTCTTGGGCATAGTCCCGGTAAGCCCAGGCATCCATCAGCATGAAGGCCAGGCCCCCCATGAGAGATTGGTATTGTGGATTCCAGCGATCGCTCCTCCTCAACTGCTGCCGCAACTTGGCAAACAATCGCCCATGGGACCGCAAATGCTCCGGGGAAAACATCCGATTGCCGATGGTATCCCGATGGGGCATGCGCCAAAAGCAATCGGGCTGATCGACCCATTGGTACTTTAAGCCTGCGATTAAGGCCCGCACATTCAGCTCAAAGTCTTGCAGACTCGGTAACTGTTCATCCCACAGGCCAATGCGATCGAGGGCGCTCCGGCGCCAGATCACACTGGAGGTCTGCCATGGTGAATCCCAGCGCAGCAGCCGCGCTAGGTCATCCTCGCCGGGTTTAGGAATATTCCAGAGCTGGCGCAGATCGCCGGGTTGCTGCTGGAAAAAGACCGAAGGAAATACGGCAAAATCCAAATGCGGATGGCTTTCCATCCATTCATAGCGACTCTTCAAACAGTCTAAGCCCAGATAGTCGTCGGAATCGAGATAGATAATATAGTTGCCCTGGGCCTGTTGGGTGCCATAGTTGCGGCAGGCGGGGGCTCCGGAGGGAAGCTGAGGTGGACGAGGATAGCCGTGAATCCGGCGATCTGAAACTGTCCAGGCCTGAATAACCGCTAGGCTGCCATCGGTGGAACCATCATCGACGACGATCGCCTCCCAGTCCTGCAAGCTTTGATTGCGCAAAGAAGTCAAGGCTTCGTTCAGCAGCGAAGCTCGATTATAGGTCGGAATAATAATCGATAGCACAGCCACAACACCTTGACTCTAACGAAGAACCACCACCCAAACC
Organism: Alkalinema sp. RU_4_3; assembly: GCA_012031975.1. GTDB lineage: Bacteria > Cyanobacteriota > Cyanobacteriia > Leptolyngbyales > Leptolyngbyaceae > JAAUSA01. The sequence continues at coordinate 3,638 of JAAUSA010000079.1, forward strand.
ATTTCGGAGGGTTCATCGATCCTAGGGATGATTGACGGCAATCGCAAGCCTTAACCTAGGAAGCTCATCATTTTCTTACATTATCAAATTTACATTGATCAAAGAATTATATGCATCGGCAAGTTAGTTGCGATGCTGTTGACTGGCTAGGGATGCTAGGGCTATCTGGTGGAGGATCGGCTTGGGTGCATAGGGCATCGGGGAGCTTGGGCGAAGATCGATGGCAGCATTGACTTGATCGCAGCGAATCCGTCCGAGTGTTTGGGAGATCGGCCAGGTAACTTGCCAGCGCCAGTAGCGCCGTAGGGCCGCCCGCCAGGCTCGTCGAATCATCGGATGATTGAGGGGTGCCGCATTCATCCAGCCCATGCCCTGGATATAGCCCTGGCCCTGCCGATAGATGGACTCGGGTAAGAGATCTCTGACCTGGGCTTTTTGCCACAACTCCGTTGCGGCCTCGGGGTTTCCCTGGAGCAGCCAGGCATCCATCAGCATGAAGTACAGGCTGGCCATCAAAATTTGGCGATCGCGGTTCCATAGACCCTGTTGGCGCAAGCGATCGGCAATGGAGGCAAACAGGCGATCATGGGAATGGAGGTGGGTGGGGGAGAAGGTTTTACTACCGATGGTGGCATGTTGGGGCATGCGCCAGAAGCAATCGATGCGATCGAACCAGCGGTAGTTCAAGTTGCTGAGCAGGGCACGAATGTGAAAGTCAAAGTCCTGGAGGCTGGGGAGGTCCTCGTTCCAAGGTCCAATAGATTCAATGGCCCGACGACGCCAAATGGGACAGGCGGTCTGCCAAGGGGAATCCCAGCCCAGCCACCGATCGAGATCGGGCATCGCTTTTTGGCTGTTCCAGAGCATGGCATAGTCCCCCGGCACCTGTTCAAAAAAGGCGCAGAGAAAAATACCAAAATCTAGGTCTGGGTTGGCCTCCATTTCATGGTGGCGATGCTCTAGGCAGGTGGGGGCCAGACAGTCGTCGGAGTCGAGATAGATCAGGTAGTCGCCCCTGGCCAGTTGGGTGCCGATATTCCGGCAGACAGGCGCACCCATACTGCGATCGTTGACCTGAAGGCGAAGGCGTGACTCACCCTGGGCAAAGCGCTGGACCACCGCAACAGTATCATCCGTGGAAGCATCATCGACTACGATCGCTTCCCAGTCCGGCCAGGTTTGGGCCAGCAGAGATGTTAGGGTTTCTGCCAGTAAATCTGCCCGATTATGGGTCGGAATAATGATCGAAATCATCACAGGGGGATTACCGGATTAATACAGCCCAGGGGATCGGGTTTGCCTGACTTAAAAAAGTCGCTCGGCATAGAACTCGTCTCACCGTTGGGTTGCTGGACAAGCTGGTAGGGAAAATACTGAGATCGCAGTCGCACATTTTTTATCCGTGCAACTTAATATAAATTCCGTCAGTAGATGCTGTAACTAGATTATGACAATTCCCCTGGAAAGCATCCTGGTTAGATCTACTTAAACAGGATCACCACAGCGGGATAACTGATACAAGACAAGCCAAATCAAGCAAATTGAGCCAGCTTTATTGCCGAGGGGCGTAGGCCCCAAGCCACTCTCGACTGGGTTGCTGTTCAAACCGGGTAGCTTGGATCATAGCAACCAATAAATTTTTTTGACGCAAAGTTTGTGTCGGGCGACGGACTAATTCCTGCTGGATCTCGCTGTAAATTTCCCAAGAAATACTGGGCAGAACATTAACCTTTAGGTCTTCAATCATGGCTTGGCGCTTAAACAGATGTTGATGGAATACCCCATCAATGAGCAGATCTGGGTGGTAGCGCCGCACTTCCCGGTGATGGCGCCAAGTATAGGCCAGACTATCCCGGCGACTGGGCGAGTGATTCAGATCCACCAGCATCCATCCGCGATCGAGGATGCTAAAAAACACCGTATGACTAATCTGCTGCAATGCCCCGCCCCGCCAGCCCACCTCTGCAAAACAGCATTGCTCAGGATGCCCAAAACAGCGCGCCATTGATCGAACTGGCCCGGTCCCCTGGGTATAGTCTTGAAGGGGTTGAAACCCAAGTGCCAGTAGAGCCTCGCTATAGCTATCGAGTAAGCTCAAATCCAGGGATTGATAGTCCGCCTCGGACAGGGGTCGCCCTCGCCAAACCTGGGGCAATCCTGTCACTAGCAGGGGCTGGCAGGTCAAAAAAGCGATAATTAAGACCATCGCAAACAAGCTAAGGGTCAGACAGGCCGCGATCCAACCCAAACTAATACCGCACAAAACAGCGGTCATTAGGGCGATCGCCACATAAATGATCAAAGCACTCCAAAACTGCCGTAAAAGGGGGCTCAGCTTCATCTCAAAAATACGTGACTTCATCAAAAAAACAATTACAGCGGGCTAGAGGGCAGACACTGATAATTCTTTTTTCAGAATTTGGAATTCCATTCCGGAATACTTCACAATTTATTTCCTTAGACATATTCCGAAAGATAGATTTTCTAGGATGTGAGGATCGCTTGGACCTGAAGGTGATATGTCTGCTCAAAGCAACCCTTGGCGAGGCCAATATTCCAAAGTTCTAGGGCACAGTCATCACCGGGGTGAGTTGGGGTGAGGTGGAGCTTGAGGGTTTGGCGGGGGTGGTCAATTTCACAGCTAACTTGCTCAATGCCGCCGACTTGACGACGATCGAGGGCGACGGCAATGCGCAGCAGGGGATAGAGCAGTTCGAGAATCCGGCGGTGGTGTTTGCTGGTTAGGTTGCGGTAGGTGTCGTGTTTTTTGCGGGGGGGGCTTTTGCGGTGGTAGCGGGCCAGGTTGGCGATGGTTTCGACTTCCATTTCGGTGTAGCCGAGGAGCTCGGAATGGCGAATCAGGTAGTAGGAATGCTTATGGTGGGCGGAGTGGCTGACGTGGTGGCCACAGTTATGAAGTATTGCTGCGGCCCAGAGGAGTTTTTTCGGACCGGGGCCGAGGTGGTGGAGGGCTTGGGTCTGGTCGAAGAGGTGGGTGGCGAATTTGGCGATGCGTTCGCTGTGCTCTAGGTTGACGCGGTATTTTTTGGCGGTTTTGAGGACGCTGCGCTGGCGGACGGAGGCCTGGTAGCGGAAGCGATCTTCGATCAGGCCGCGTGTCAGCATCCAGTCCACGACGATGCCTTCTCGGAGGGATCGCTCACAGACCGTCAGGCTGGAAATGCCAAGCAGGGCCATGGCCTCCTGGAGAATCAGGGCGCCCGCCAGGAGAATCTCGGCCCGCCGCTCGGAGATGCCAGGGATGGCCAGGCGTTCGGCATGGTTCATGCGGCGCAGGCGGCTGACCCAGTCGCGGATGTCCTTGAGGGAAAGGTTGTAGCCCGTTAGCGGCGTGGGGACGGCGCCAGTCTTTTCGCGGGCATTCAGGGCGGCGAGGGTTTCGATGGTGCCGGAGGTGCCGACCATTTGGAGGGCTTCGCCGGGTTGGAGTTTGGACTGGATTTCTTCGATCGATCGCTCCAGCATCCCCTGGATATAGCCTTGCAATGCGAGGAACTCCGGGGCACTAATCGGATCCGTCGTCACCATGGCCGTGGTCAGGCGTACGGCCCCAACTTTGGTACTGGTCAAACTGCGGGGCTCGTGGCCGTCGCCGAGGATTAGTTCGGTGGATCCGCCGCCGATGTCGATGATCGTGTGGGGCTGGTCATTGAGGGACATGCCGGAGAGGACACCGAGGTAGATGCGGCGGGCTTCCTCGGGGCCGGAGATCAGATTCACCCAAAGGCCCAGCTTGGCCTCGATGGCCTGGAGGAACTCGGTGCCATTGGGGGCCTCACGGACGGCGCTGGTGGCGACGGCGATTAGATGGTCGGCCTGGAGGCTTTTGGCCACTTCCTGGCAGCGTTTGAGGGCGATGATGGCGCGATCGATGGCCTCGGGGGTGAGGTTGCCAGTCTGTTTGTCGCGGTCTCCCAGGCGGACGGTGCTTTTTTCCCGCGCGATGATCGTGAAGGCGGGGATGTTGGGTTCGATTTTGACGACCACCATATGGATCGAGTTGGTACCAACATCGATCGCGGCCAAAACGCTATCGGGGCCAGCATCGCGGCCTGGGTCCGGGGAAGACATCATAGGGCAGAAACTCGCGGGTTACCGGGGCAGTTCACAATGTGGTTGTATCACATTGGTGAGGGGCTTGGTTCAATCTAGGTTTCATAGCAAAATGAAGTTGTGAATCTTTACGCCCCTCAACCCTATGCAGACGCTGCCCGATCGCGCCACGATTGTTTCCACGGCCCAGGCCATTGTTCGCTTGCTGCGCTGGGATAAGCCCGCGGGGCGGCTGATTTTGATGATTCCGGCGCTCTGGGCGGTGGTGTTGGCAAGTCGCGGGCAGCCGTCTTTACTTTGGTGGCGGTGGTGGTGCTGGGGAGTCTGGCGACGAGTGCGGCGGGCTGCGTGGCGAATGATCTGTGGGACCGGATCTCGATCCTCAGGTGGAGCGCACGAAGTCTCGGCCCCTGGCTGCTAGGTCGCTGTCGATCAAGGTGGGGGTGGGGGTGATGGGGGTGGCTGCGCTCTGTGCCCTGGGTTTGACGCAGTTTTTGAATCCGCAGACTTTTTGGCTCTGCGTGGCGGCGGTGCCTGTGATTGCCCTTTACCCGGCGATGAAGCGGGTGTTTCCATTGCCGCAGCTGGTGCTGTCGATCGCTTGGGGTTTTGCGGTGTTGATTAGCTGGAGTGCGGTGAGCTGCGGGGCGACGGCTGCTGCGACGGCTTGTTTTGGGCCGGAGACTTGGCTGTTGTGGGGGGCGACGGTGCTTTGGACGATGGGGTTTGATACGGTGTATGCGATGAGCGATCGCGAGGACGATCGGCGGATTGGGATTAAGTCGAGTGCGTTATTTTTTGGGCGTTATGCGGCGCAGGCGGTGTTGGCTTTTTATATTGCGACGGCGATCGTCCTGGGGAAGTTAGGGGTGGTGATGGGGTTGTCTTGGCCCTATGGGGTGAGTCTGACGGTGGCGACGGTGGGGTGGCTCTGGCAGGGTTTGAGTCTCATGGATTCGGGCTTGAAGCACCGAATGTATGGTGAGTTTTTTAAGCAGAATGTGGCGATCGGTTTTGTGTTGCTTGTGGGGATGATTTTGGGCAACGGATGAATAGGGCTTGATCGAATCTTCGTATTGCGGTGGATATCTTGATTGAATCAACATCAAATTCGTGATTCTGGGTCAATTCGGCCAAATGAAGGAGAGAACACTGAGATTTTGCGTATAGATTAACACTCAGTAAGCAGCGTAGAGTTGGCTTACTTGAGCAACAATTTATACCGAATCATCAGGCGCTTTCTTTATGGAATTTGTTAACCGCAGTCTTGCTAATGCTATTAATATTGCTACGCCTCAGGGGTTTAGTCAGACGGGGACGATCGCAACCAGCACCCAGACGCCATCTCCGTTGGCGCTTTATAAGTTTGAGCTTAAGGGTCGGAGTAGCTTGAATGCGAAGCTGGATGGCTTGAGTGGGGATGTGAATATTGCGCTGATTCAGGATAAGGCGAATCTTGGGGTGATCGATGTCGGGGAGGTCCTACAAGTTTCTCAAAACCCCGGTATCATTGGAGACTTTATCAATCGGAATAAACTCGATGCAGGGACCTATTACATAGGTATTTCTCTGGGGGGGGGAAATCCTGGGGCGAGCTATACTCTGGGTCTGAACAGTCGGCCTGATAGTACGGCGGATGTGCTGTGGCGGAAAGCAGATGGGGCGGTGGGGTTTTGGTCGCTGGAGGGGACGGAGTTTGGGAGCGAGACGACGATCGCGCAGCCTGTGGGGAGTAATTATCAGATGGAGGCGATCGGTGATCTGAGCGGGGATGGCACGGAGGATATTCTATGGCGGGATACGACGACGAATGAGGTGGCGATCTGGCTGATGGAGTCGAAGACGTTTAAGACGGCGCAGTTTTTGACGTTTAAGGTGGATCAGAGTTGGCAGGTGCATGGGAATTGCGGATTTTGATGGGGATGGGAAGGGGGATGTGGTTTGGCGGCATAAGTCGAGTCAGTCGTTTGCGGTCTGGTATATGGATGGGGTGGCGATTAAGAGTAGCAGGACTTTTAGTGGTATTGGTGATGCCTGGGATATTAGGGGGACTGGGGATTTTAATGGGGATGGGAAGGCGGAAATTCTGTGGCGAAATACGACGGATAATCGGGTGTCGATGGGTACCGTAACGGCAACGGAATATGGCTTTACGGATATGACGTATAAAGGAGCAAAAGTGTTCGTGACTCAGGATTTTACGGTGGAGGCGATCGCGGACTTTGGTGGAGATGGGCGATCGGATATTCTATGGCGGAATAAGGCGGGGAATATCGCGGTATGGGAGATGAATGGGGCGGCGATCGCGAATCCGAATATGGTGAAGGATCCGAAGACGGGTGCTGATATAGCGATTTCTGTGGATGAGTGGGGAATTGTGGGGGCGGAGTATCTGGGGAATGATAATCGGGCGGATATTCTGTGGCGCAATAAGTGGGATGGGAAGTGGGCTGTCTGGCAGATGAATCGTGCGGTGCTGGAGACGGGGGGCTTTTTGAAGGAGGTGGCGACTTGGCAGGATTTGAGTAAGACTCCGGCTGGGATGGCGGGGCGTCCGGCGGCGATCGATGAAGCAGGCAACACGACGGCAACGGCGTTTAATGTTGGGGTGTTGACGACGCAGGCGAGTTTTCAGGGGGCGGTGGATGCATGGGACAGGGCGGATGTCTATCGCTTTGATGTGAGTGGAACGCAGATGCTGTCGGTGAAGCTGGATGGGGAGATGCGATCGACCAACCAAGATGTGAATCTAGCACTGCTGGGTAGCAATGGAGCGATGCTAAAGGAGAGTAAGAATGTTGGGGCACAGGTGGACTTGATTCAGGCGAGTCTGGAGGCGGGTACTTACTATGTGCAGGTGAGTCCGGCGGGAGCGACTGACTTCAATAGCTATCGGCTGAGTCTGGGGGTGGTGCCGTTGACGGCGAGTTTGGGGTTTAGTACGGCGATAGATGATACGGGAATTAGTCAAACGGATGGGATCACCAAGAATAATCGGCCTATGGTTGAGGGAACAGGGCCTGCGGGGTCGGTGCTGAGACTGTATGGGCAAGCTCTGGGTGGCTCGACAGTTCAGCCAGAGGTATTACTGGGTTCTGTGACGGTGGGAAGTAATGGAATTTGGAAGATTCAGTCGCCGGAGCTGGCGGATGGGGATTATGTGTTGTCGGCAAAGATGGTGCTGGCAGAGGGGAAGGAGCAGAAGATTTCCCAGGATTGGGCTGTGAAGATCGATACGTTACGCCCAAAGTTGACGATCGATGGAATTTATGATGGGGTTGCCTATGAGAAGACTGAGAACTTTACGGGCACAGTCAGCGATGCGGATACTGGGGTAACAGTGAAGTTGAATTCAACGAATCTCGCGATCGTAAATGGGCAAATTGGAGACACAGTGACTCTGACGGGGAAGGCACTTGAGGAACAGATGCTGACTTTTACGGCGATCGATCGGGCTGGGAATAGTCAGGAATTAAACTATCAAGCCATGCTTCTAGAGTTGGATAGTCTGATGGAAGATGATTTCATCCTACCGAATGCGCCGATAGAATTGGACGATCGGACTGTTCCACCGAATACGGGAGGGACTTATGTACCGACAGATACAAGCGGTGGTCAGATTTATATTGGTCAGGGGGGCGCTTGGGGCTATAGCGGTAGCGGCGGCGGCACGGGTGGATCTGCTGGCTGGCAACCTTCTAATGTTGGAACTGGGACTCCTGGAAGTGATCCACTAATACCCGTAAGCGATCCTGCTTTGAATCAAATGCTGGCCTATTTGCCTGCGTTGCGGACAATCTTGACGACGGCGCGGGATGTACTGAGTAAGCATTCCAAGACGGCACCGAAGAAGGAGGCGTTGCGGCAAGAGTTGGAGATGCTGATGGAGGTGGGGAAACTGGTGGAACAGGGAAATCTCTACAGTGCGATGACTCCGATGCTCCATGGAGCATTCTCGAACGTGGGTGGGATGACACGTCGGGCAGCAATTTTGAAGGGTTGGGACTTGGCTAAGAATTTGGCGAAGGAGACGCTACGGACGAAGGTGCAGATCGCTCATGCAAACTTGTTTGGGGTGAGTTTATCTGTGATGAAGGAGAAGGGAGCTGTTGATGAAACACAGTTGCGCACAGTAACGGAGAGTTTGGTAAAAACTTATGCAAAACTGAATCCGACTAGCTTCTCGACCTATAGCACTGAGTCTGCAGGAGGATGGTCGGGTCACAACTTCCTAGATTCGATTTGGCGAATGGGGGCTCAAGCATTAGGAGCACGGCAGTATGCACCCTTGGATAAGGGTGAGACAAAAGTAATCCAATTTGCTATCACAGACATGAGAGCGTATTTGGCAGGTCAAGTGAACTCTCTAGATGCACTGCAGATGAGCGATCGAATGATCCAAGCTGCAACTCGGGTCAATCAGTTGAATCGAGATGGGTATGATGCCTTTAATTATGTTGATGGTGCCTTCAAGGTTCCTAGCAGTATTCGCTCAGCTGACTTCCTTGACCAGATAATGAATCTGAACTTTAGTGTGATGCGATTGAATCCGACTGTGGCATCGAATAATCTTCCGACTAAGCTAGTTCCTGCGGAGTGGCTAGAGACGATCGTGAAGGGTAAAAAGGAGGAGATGTGGACGGCAGCGCATATTCAATCGGCGGCGGCTGGCTTGGGTGAATGGTTTGATGGATTCTCAGTCAGGAAAAATCCTGGTGGGGAGTATTCAAGAATGCGATATAACGAGATGCGGCCTGCTTTAGACTATGTCGATCGGCTGGTGCAGTCAGTGGGTTTAGTTGATGATGCAGCATTTGTGGCAGAGGTAAGGGGAGCTGGCTTTCTAAGTCAGATGCTGAACTTGGGTGGATCTTATGCTGCGCTGAATCCAACTCAAGCAGAGTCGCCGACGGCTGGGTTCCTTCATACTATGTGGACGACGCCAAATCAGAATTCCAATTGGAATCTTGCAGCAAAACAGATAACTCAATATATCAAACCTGTTTCTGATAGTAAAAAGACGTTGGCTGACGCAAAATGGAGATTATCAAGCCTTAAAGCTGCCGATACTGATGTGCTTTCGGCAAATCGCAATTCTCCAGCAGGGCTTGCAGAAATTGTGGACTCGGCTCGATATGGTCAAGAATTTTCATCCAAGCTAGCGTATGGTGGAGGTTCTAAGGCTCCAGGGAAAGATGACAAACTAGCTGTAATTACGATAGAAAAGTTTGTAGAACTGGTTGAAGCAGTTGAGAAAGTCTATAAAAACGACTCTAAACAGCAAATTCTCACAAGAATACGTAATTTATACTATTCAAGCCCTGATTTTCAGGCATTACTTCCTACTGCGCCATTCTTAGAGCGGGATCCAATCGTGCCAATAAAATATAATATGCGTACAGTAAGACAGGAAAGTGAAGAAGGAACCAGGTCTGCTATTGATAATCTGCTGTACCCTGGAGTGGAAAAGGCAGTGTTTCAATATCTTAGTGCAAGAGCTAATGAAAACTCTGAGATCGATGCAAATATTCCGAAAGGAGACAACCCCTCTCCATATATTGAGTTAGCTAATGGTGATAAGATCGATGTGGGGCATCTGCTATTAACAGTGGATGCTCTACAAAATCCTACCAGCCCAATTTTTAATGCTATAGGAATAGCAGCCATTGAACCAGCCTCCTGGATTGCTGATCTGTCGATCGGTGACATATGGGCAAGCTATTATAAGACTACTGGTAAGTCCATAAATGATAAAGCACCTAAGCCAAGACAAGGACTGACGATCCCAGACGAACTTGACTTCTATTTTGAGGCATCTGCATCTAAACAAGATTTATTGGGAGATATTGATGGCTTCGGCTTAAATCTTGTATTTAGAAATGAGTTAAGTCTATCGTCAGCTTTGCGCAGATATTATATTAACAACGTGCAAGATCAGTATCCAGGAGTAAGTTCGAGATGGTTTTCTTTCTTGCAATACCATGGAGGAAATGCCTTTGACGGGACAGATACGAAAATTGATTTTGGAGACTACCAGCCAAAGGTAGGGGGGCTGAAGTTTAAATTTTTTAGGAGAGAAGTAATAATCGATCAAATCGTTGCGAGAATGACTATCTTTGACAATGCATTCTATACAAAAGAACTAAAACCTGAGTCAGGCTCTGAATTTATAGAGAACATTAAGAATCTTCAAAATCCGTTAAGATACGATTCAAGATTCTCTCGTGAAATGGCAGCAAAATTTGTAGACTATGTTATAAGCCAGACTAAACGTGAAAGCCCTCAGGTGTTCGAAGTGATTGAAGAAGACTTTATAATATAAATAGGATTCACCAGTGCCGTACAATTCTCTGTCTACAAAGTTTGACTCCATGAGTTTTTGAGAATATCAAAGCCAGCTTGGTCGTGGAGTTTAATCATAAAATAGCTGATTCATAGTGTATGTTTACTCTAGATCGTGCTAGAATTAACAGCAAGTGCTCCATCGACTCACAGATTATTCGCACGGTAGGTATGAAGATTTTTCAAGCTCTTGCCTATAGGCTGTCTGTTGTGTCCTTTCAGCCGTAGCAAGCAATTAGAGGCGCTCGCAATCTTGATGTATAATATCGATTTCGGGTAATCAGGAGAACTAGATGAATTACTACGTAAAACTTGTCGTACTTGTGTTTTCAGTATTGATTTCTGCATCAATTCCAATGACCTTTATATATTTATCCGCTGATCCTAGTAGGCTGGGTGTGGGAACTCACCTCGTTTTGGGTATTCCTTGCTCTTGGATACTGCTAAAAATTATTGAGAGGAAAAATTCTATGGAGATTACCTCTATTGTTATGCCCGTAGGCTATGTGGCGCTCATTGTGACAGCACTTCTATCCCTAGTAGGATTTGGACCATTGTTTGAGGGTCTGTAATTATAGCTAATCTAATCTTTGATTGGACTCATTGAGAAAATTAATTTCTGTTCTATCTACCTTGGGGATCTTCAAATGTGGCACTTAATCAGAAAATTGTTTTTTATTCCTGTGTATGTAATAGTAACTTTTGTGATTGGTCATTTCTCTTTTTCTCTCGCAATTAAGTTGGATGACTGGGTTATTGTAAGCATAAAAACCTCTGAAATATTACAAGGTATTCATTCAGTAATAAATTTTGATCAACAGATTTGGAACCTTTTATTTGCCGTATCATTCCCACTTACAAGACGACTACTTGAATTCTCATCAATGGAAGCTGGCAAGCTAAAAATAGTGATGGTGATCACACTTTCGCTCTGTTTCTTTATAAACTTTCTGGGTTTGCAACTTAACAATTGAGCTATGAAATTTAGCTATTGATCGTCTTCCATCCCCCCGAATCTGGCCGATCGCCTTCCCCATTGCTTGACCGATCGCCCCTATACCCCACTCCGAAACCCCTGAAGCTGCTCGATCGCCCCTCCCATTGCTTAAGCGATCGCCTACCATCCTTCTTGAAGGCTCTGGAGTTGGGCGATCGTTAGTCCTGTGATTTGTGCGATCGCCTCCATCGGCATATTTTCCTGGAGCATCTAAGGAGCGATCGATCGTTTAGGTGCGATCGTCCTAAAGAGTAGCTATAGATGGGCGATCGCCTACCTTTGAAAGCGCTGAATCTTGGCGATCGCCCCTCCTGTTGCTTGAGCGATCGCCTCCAAAGCAATCCCTTGACTGAGAAGACTTAGGGCGATCGATTGGCTAGTGGGCGATCGTCTAGGTAATGGGTTTAGGTGCGATCGCCGTAGATCCCCAAAATGCGCGATCGCCTGCCCCATAATCTGCGCGATCGCCTCCATCGAAATATTTTCCTGAAGTATCTGAGGTGCGATCGAGTTTGGGTGCGATCGGCATAATCTTTATTGAAGCGCACTGGGGAATAGCACAAGTGTAGCAACCCCAGTAAACGCAAGAAGGGCACCAGCGATCGCCCGCCGACTAACCCGTTCTCCCATCAATGCCACCATGGGCAAGATGAAGAGGGGACTCGTGGCTCCGAGGGTTTGGGCGATGCCCGTGGGGACGTGCTGTAGGGCGATTTGCTGGAGCCAGATGCCGATGCTTTTGGGGTTTCGGTAGAGGCTGTGCGTTCGCTGATTACCCAGGTGATGCCGAGGCTGGTGAGGGCCATGCCGAGGAGGGCGACAGGGGCGGGAGGGTTTTGCCGAGGCGGCTGTAGATGATGGAGCCGAAGGCCCAGAGGGCGGCGGAGAGAAGTGCTGCTGTTTCACCAAGTCCGATAGGCACTGGGGTTCATTCCTTGCGACAGAATAAGTGACTCTAGCCAACGCAGGCTACACTGAAGACATCTCCTGCGCTGTCATATCGCCATGCTACTCCAAGATCTCCAAACCCAGCTTCTCTCCCTGACGCCACCGGAAAAAGCCCAAGCGATCCAAATTCTGGTGCAAAGCCTCAGCAATACCTGGACAGGCATTGAAAAGACGCCCGGTATTTGTGGCGGCGACGCCCGGATCGCGGATACGCGCATTCCTGTTTGGGTCATTGTGCAAGCTCGCAATCTTGGCAGTAGCGAGGCCGATCTCCTTGCTGATTATCCCAGTCTCAATGCCACCGACCTAGCAAATGCTTGGACCTATGCTGCTGCCCATTCGGCAGAAATTGCCCAAGCCATTCAGGAAAATGAGGCGGCTTACGCATCTATGGGCATCTCGCCAAGGTAGGTCAAACCCATTATAAACGATCAGCTTGGGCCGTCTCCCTTCAAGATAGTCTGCAAAATTACCGATCGTATTCCTGCACCACAAAAACTTGTCCCAGTTTTCCCTGATTCTGCTTCATTACCCGTAAGCAGCGATTATCCAGGTTCCCATCCTCCAGTAGCCACCTCTGCAAAACCTGCGCCTGACTCGCATAATCTCGATCGTCCTTACAAACCACGATGCCCCATGTGTCATCCCCGATCGATGCAGGCTCACAAAATCATCCCGATTAAACGTAATCACGATTCGACGTTCCTCTGTTGCAAAGACCAAAACTTCATTATCTGGGATGCGTTGGTTTGCTTGTCCAGCTTCATAAGATGTCAAAACTTCATGACCCAACGATCGTAAAATCAGCACAAAATCGATCGCAAAATTCTCGTTGGAATAAAACCGCGCCATAACTATGCCTCATCATGGGAGGCAATAATCCGATCGGTCTCCTCACGGTGGCGATCGTAATAATCCCAGGCCACCTGCAACTTCTCCAATGTCAAGGTTGGATAATTACGCAGGAGTTCCGCATGATCAGCGCCCTGATTTCGGAGCGAAACCAACGTCCAAATCGGGATCCTGGTTCCCTTCAATCTCGCATAGCTACCACAGATCCCCGGAGTCGATTCAACCGAGCGCGTCGCCAACATCTGTCGCAGTAGAGACTGCTCCTCACTTGGCAATGCATCAATGGCCTCAACCAAAGCTGTGACACGCTGATAGTCGATCGCTTGAGTCATCCATCACCTCTTCAAGGACTACAACCCATTCTAACGCAGCCTAAACGAGGCATCAAATCGAGCCTGCTTGGAAGACTTGGCCGATTACCTCTTCGATCGGCGGATCGCTAATCGATAGATCGATCACATTCAGTTCAGCCATCAGTTGCGATACGGTCTTGGTCAGCTCCTCCTGGGGGATTAAAAACCTGGCTGACTGCCCGTCGATGCTCTGGAGATCGCCGTAGACCCGTAGTTTTTCCTCGGGGTAGAGGTGGGCAAATTCGATGCGGACTTCGCGGCAGGGGGAGAAGCGATCGACCAGTCCATCCAACTGTCCGTCGTAGATCAGTTGCCCTTGGTGTATGAGGAGGACGCGATCGCACAGGGCCGTAATGTCTGCCATATAGTGACTCGTCAGCAGCACCGTGGCATTGTATCGCTGGTTATACTCCCGTAAAAACTCCCGTACGGCGACCTGGGCGTTTACATCTAGCCCTAGGGTTGGTTCGTCTAGGAAGAGGACCGTGGGGTGGTGGAGCAGGGCGGCGAGGAGTTCGGCTTTCATGCGTTCGCCTAGGGAGAGTTTGCGCACGGGCTGGGTGAGTTGTTCCTTGAGGCCGAGCATTTCGGCGAGTTCGCCAATGCGGCGATGGAGTTCGCGATCGCCTACGCCGTAGACGGCGCCGTTCATCACGAGGGAGTCCATGGCGGGGAGGTCCCAGATGAGCTGCTGTTTTTGGCCCATGACGAGGGTGATCTGGCGTAGGAAGGCGGGCGATCGCTTAAAGGGGGTATGGCCGGCGACGGAGAGGTTGCCAGAGGAGGGGTGGATTAGGCCCGTGAGCATTTTGAGCGTGGTGGTTTTGCCAGCGCCGTTGGCGCCGAGGAAGCCGACGATTTCGCCGGGTTCGATGGTGAAGCTGACGGATTTGACGGCTTGGATTTCGCGGTATTCGCGCTGGAAGAAATGTTTGAATGTGCCTTGGAGTCCGGGGGCCTTCACCGCGACGGGGTAGACCTTGCGGAGATTTTCAACGAGGATGTGGGACATGACTTCGTGGGATAATTACACGCTGGCTATATATCAGCCTACGCGATCTCGGTCTTTACTAAACTGTTCTGATGCAAACGCCCCTTCTTAACGCTCTCCAGGACTATATGGGTTCGCCCGCTGTGCCGTTTCATACGCCGGGGCATAAGTTGGGGGCGGGGATTCCAGATGCGATCGCCTTTCTCAAGGAAGCCTACCGTCGGGATTTGCCGGATCTGCCGGGGTTTGATCTGTTCGATCGCTCCGGGATCTTGGGGGCTTCCCAGGCGGAGGCGGCTCGGGTGTATGGGGCCGATCGCAGTTGGTATTTGGTGAATGGTTCGACCTGTGGGGTGATAGCGGCGCTTTTGGCGACCTGTGGGCCGGGCGATCGGGTGCTGTTGCCGCGCAATGTCCATCGATCGGCGATCTCTGGTGTGATTCTGGCGGGGCTGGACCCGGTGTTTGTGCTGCCGGAGTATGACGGGGTGCGGGATATTATGCATCCGCCGACTGTGGGGGCGATCGAGCGGTCGATGGCGGAAACCCCTGATATCAAGGCGGTTTTGATCGTTTCGCCGAGTTATCATGGGGTATGCGCGGAGATTAGGGCGATCGCGAAGCATGTCCACAGTTGTGGAAGTTGCTTGATTGTGGATGAGGCCCATGGGGCGCACTTTGGGTTCCATCCGGGGTTGCCTCGGTCGGCGATCGCGCTCGGGGCGGATCTGGTGGTCCAATCGACCCATAAGACGCTGGGGGCGATGACGCAGGCGGCGATGTTGCATCTGCGTGGATCGCGCGTGGACGGCGATCGTGTCACCCAGGCGCTGCAAATGCTGCAATCGAGTAGTCCGAGTCTGCTGCTGTTGGCTTCCCTGGAGGCGGCGACGCACCAGATGGCGACGCAGGGGGTTGGGCTGATGGAGGGGGCCTTGGGGTTGGCCGATCGGGCTCGGCGGGGTTTGGCGGGGGTGCCTGGGATTGAGGTTTTGGCGCACGATCGCCTTGATCCGACGCGGCTGACGATTTTTACGGCTGGGTTGGGGCTGAGTGGGTTTGCTTTGGATGAGCTTTTGAGTGGGACCTTTGGGATTACGGCGGAGTTGCCGATGGCTCAGCATTTGACGTTTATTTTGACCTTTGGGAATACCGCGAGTCAGATCGATCGCTTGGTGGCGGCGATGGCTGAGATTCGGCCCGAGGAGGTATTGCCTTTGACTTTGCCGTTTTCGCTGGCGATCGATCGGGTGATGTCGCTGCGATCGGCTTTTTTTGCAGAGAGTTGTTCTGTTCCGGTGGGGGAGGCGGTGGGGCGGGTCTGTGCGGAGTTGGTTTGTCCCTATCCGCCGGGGATTCCGGTGCTGATGCCGGGGGAGCGGGTGACGGGGGGGGCTATAGATTATTTGCGGGGGGTGATTGAGTCGGGGGGGTATTTGTCGGGTTGTGCGGATGAGTCGCTGGGGCGGTTGCGGGTGGTGAGTGGGGTTTGAAACAAAATGTAACGGTGGCTCCACGGGATCTGTGGGGTTCGCTAGGATGGGGATGATATACGGAAAGGTTCTTGATATCGGTGCGATCGGTGGGATAGGCGGAAAGTTTCTGGGTTTGCCCTCTGTTTGGGTGGATAGGCAGAAAGTTTCTAGTTTTCCTCCTCTTCGGGTGGATATACAGAAAGTTTACGTATATTTAATTGTTATGCGCGCGACTCGAAGTCGTTCGGGGGAGTTGGAAGGATTCCTGAAAGTCCTTTCCTGCCAGTGTTCAGGCAGATGTCCGCCTCTGAATGTTCAACCAGTAATGGGAGGGCAGTATCAGCAGAAGAGGTT
>JAAUSA010000005.1 GCA_012031975.1 Alkalinema sp. RU_4_3
CAGGTCTTCTGTCGCATTCGTGGCTATTTTCCACTTTGCGTAAACAGGGTCATTCAGTTGTGGAAGCACTCGTTGCCTTGTTCTCGGGTCAGTCTATTCCCCTTCTTGCTCAACCTGAGTAGTTACGCTTCAAATTGGAATTACTATATCGAGTATAGAACAAGACAAGTAGGCCAAATTGGTGATACACAACTCCCAATAAATGACCGAGTCGTTTGCACAGATGCGATCGCTCAGGGGTTTCAGAAACTAGCCGAACGACCTGAAATTGTATTGCTCTGGAATGATCCATCAATTCAGAGTGACGGCCCAGTATTAGGTGTCGGGCAGAGCTATCTTGAACAAGATCCAGATGGGAATGGGAAACATCTCAAAATCAGTGTTCTGAACATTCAAAAAGGATTAGCTACAGTTCGAGTGCAATATAAAGTATTTGGAATTGATTTAGGCATCAGACCTTGGCCTGCGGGAGCCGATCGACCTTGGCAAAGCCCAGACATTGAAATACGCAATGAAAGAGCAAAAGCTAACTCCACTTATGCCAACATTCCTTGGACTGGCAATGTCAATAATGTAGTCGCTAAAGTTACCAATAGTGGTACCGTTGATGCAACAAAGGTAGCCGTACAAATTTCAGTTAAAGACTATAACCTGGGCGGAGATATTCCCATAACCCAGCCACTCTCGAAAATAATCAAGGATGTTCCGGCTGGAAAAACTGTAGAATTTATAACTCAATGGATCCCACCAAAGGATGGACACTTCTGCATCTATGTGGAGATCCTACCTTACGCTACAGCCGGTCCTCCAATGATTGTGGATATGAATGCTCACAATAGCATCGCGCAATCAAATTATTCAAGCAATGGTTTACCTGCATCTTCCCCGACAGAACGAACTATCACTAAGGTTAAGGTAGGGAATCCTTATGATCGATCTGCAACAGCCTATTTAATGCCATCACAAAATAATCCATTCTATCGGACTTATCTCTCGAATCGTTGGATTTTCCTGAAACCGAAGGAGGTGAGAGAGATAACTGTGATGATGGAATCTCGACTTGATTGGGACGAGGAGCAGAAAAAGTTTCTGCCATTCATGAGTACAGCAGAGGCAGACACACTAGCCAACACAACAATACAAGATTGGGGCAGACTTATTCGCCAACCCAATGAAGTATCCATTGCCGCTTACATATCTAACCCTACAACCGAACATCTGCAATCTACTCGACTGCTAGGTGGGGCGCAGATGCGAGTTTTTAGTGGGCGCAAAGTACATATTCTCCGTTTTGCGGCACAAGAAAATCAAGCATCAGGTTTCGTTGCTACCATAGGTAGTGAGGAGCCTGTACCAACTGGAACAGTTATCATTATTTACAAAACTGATGTTGACCCCCGAGTCGCATATCTTACCCTTCCAGTCAAAAATGGACTATTCCGCACTCAACCCAATCAGGGTGGTCATGCTGGCTTCACTCATGCACAGGCTTATTTTGTTCCAACCGTTGAGTATGGAGAGGCATATAGTCCAATTGTCCCACTGCACAAGCAAGCGGGATAATATTTCTGTAGTATGAAGAATCGCTACATCCCCTTATTATAGCCTGTATGTAGCATTTTTCTGGGGCAGCTAGTCCAAATGCTATACGAAATAGACAAGGGTTTCTGGAGCAGCATCAAATGCCTAAGCTCTATTACTTGATTTCTGGACTCAGAAATTGTTACCAAAGTGGCTATACATGTTCACCACAGGATCTCTCTCCATATGAGCCAGAAGTTGTCAACCAAACTCCTAACCAACCCCGATCGCCTCGAAGTCCAAGATAGCGAGAAAAATGTAATGGCAACCTTCACCCTTGGTTGCTACACCGTCACCCTAAACGGCCCTCAACGCACCCTCAAAGAACACCAAGCCAGCATCACCCACACAACCTGGGTACGCACCCTCCCCACCCCTTTCAACGGCAAACTCAACGCTGACTGGCTCACCAAAGCCCTAGCTGCCAATCAAAACCAAACACCTGACATCCTCGCGATCGCCCTGCAATATATCCGAGGTGCACCCCCCATCCTCAAGCAAAATAACTTGCAAATCGCAGGTGACGCAGGATATGGTCCCGTCATCAACGGCAAAGATCAAGAAGGCTCCGACTTCAACGATTACCTTGGCATCCCCTGGAAATACGACGGCAACGCTGACAATCCTGAACCCGAACAACTTCGCTGCCTTGACTGCTCCGGCTTCATCCGCATGATCTGGGGCTATCGCCATAATTTTCCCAACTCCGGCTACACCGACACCATCCCCCTAGCCAAAGACCTCAAAGACAATCTCACCCTACCGCGCAGAGCATGGCAAATGTACGATAGCGCCCCCGGCATTATCATCACCCCCAACACCAATCAACCAATTACCAACTTCTCCAAACTTCAAATTGGCGATCTCGTCTTTTTCGACGGTAGTAACGATGATGGCAACGCGATCGATCACGTCGGCATGTACATGGGAATTGACACCAACGGAAACCATCGTTTCATCTCTAGCCGCAAATCCCTCAAAGGCCCAACCATGCGTGACAACGAAAAACCATCTATCCTCAACGGCGATAAACACTATGCCCAATCCTTTCGTGCTGTTCGCCGCCTATAGTCTCTATTCCTTCCCATGTTCACCACTTCCCCCATCTCCGCCCAACCCCAACACCCCAACGACTTCCACGCCCAACGAAAAAATGAGCCTCACCAACTTCTTTCGCGGCATCGAAACCGTCATTCGTTTTTTAGCGGAGTATGCCACATGATCATCGACTGCCACTGCCACGCCGGAAAAGGCGACCTCCTCACTGGCCCTTGGGACACCGATGCCCCCCTCGAAACCTACCTGCGTCGTTCCAAAGCCGCAGGCATCCACAAAACTGTGATTTTCTCCCCCTTCCACAGCGACTACCAAAAAGCCAACGCCAACACCGCCCGCATCATCGCCAAAATGCCCGATCGCTTCATCGGCTTCGCCTTCGCTCACGCCCAACGCGACAAAGGCAAAATTTACCAAACGATCGCCGAAGCCGTAACCCGCTGGCAATTTCGCGGCATCAAAGTCCACCGCATGGACGGCCCCGCCACCCGCGAAGTCTGCGATGCTGCCCGTGCCTTTGGTATCCCGTTGCTCTACGACCCCGCCGGACAAACTGATCTAGTTGAACTCCTCGCTGCCGAATATCCCGATGTCAATTTCATCATCCCCCATCTCGGCAGCTTCGCCGACGATTGGCGCGCCCATATCCGCATCATCGACCAAATGGTGCGCTATCCCAACGTTTACACCGATACTTCTGGAATTCGTCGTTTCGATTACCTTGTCCAAGCGATCAAACGCGCGGGTGCCCATAAAGTCCTCTTCGGCACCGATGGCCCCTGGCTCCATCCCGGACTCGAACTGCACAAAATTAAACTACTCGGCCTCCCTCCCCAACAGGAGTCCCTTATTCTCGGCGGTAACCTGCTTCGACTATTGAAAACTGCCAAAACGCCAACAAAATCTCGACAAGAATTAACTTAGATCTTGCACCTTTCAGAGAAAGGTAGGTCTGGCAATGACTTGGGTATGGGCTGGTCAAGGCTTATCCCGAGCCTCTAGGAACAGACCTAAGACTGCATTCAGGCTGGCTTTCTGGTAGACAGTGGGCATCAGACATACAAGGCCATACACTAGAGCTTGGGCGTACTTTGAGATGGTGTCCATAACCGTCCACTGAAATTGTTATATACGCCCTTTCTCACAGGTTTTCACGCTTTTGGCAATCCCAGATATCCGTAGGTGCAAGATCTGAGTTAAGTATGACGATCGGCACAGAGGAGCAAAATCGATTGCTTTTGGATATGTTGGTTGGGTTGGGCTTGCAGGAAACCGTTGGGGTTTAGGACCGAAAACTACCATTCCAACCGCTCCCGCCCAAACCCGACGCCGGGGCCTTCGATCGCACCACCTGCCAAACCTCCATCTCCCCCTTCCCCTTCACCGAAATCACCCCATGGATTCACAGTCGTAGGCCGATCGCACCAATTCATGGGTAACACAGGTAATCTGAATGCGGCCCGGTGTACCGTGGGATTCCATGCGGCTGGCCGTGTTTACCGTATCTCCCCAGAGGTCATAGAGGTATTTTCTACGGCCAATTACCCCGGCGACAACGCTACCGGAATGGATGCCGATGCGGAGGTTGAGGTCATAGTCGTATTCCTGGGAGAAGCGTTCGACGCAGCGCAGCATTCGTACGCCCAATCGCACCATTTCGATCGCATGGTCAACCTTGGGTTTTGGCACACCGCCCGCCACCATATAGCAATCGCCAATGGTTTTGATTTTTTCTAGACCCTGTTCCTCGACGAGGCGATCGAATTGCGAAAACACTTCGTCTAGCATTCCCACGAGTTCACTGGGCGATAGTCGTTCGGATAACTGAGTAAACCCCACAATATCGGCAAACAGAATACTTACGTCATCGTATTCTTGGGCGATCGCCTCCGGATTTCGTTTCAATTGGTAGGCAATTTCCTGGGGCAGCACATTTTTTAATAGTCGCTCCGATTTGCGGCGCTCGTACACCAAGGCCCGGCGATGGATGAAGTCAATGCGGGAGGATAGTTCGCTGCTGTAGCCCATCACCATGCCAGCGATGTTAATAAAACTGAGGAAAAAGAGCGATCCGGCGATCTCCCCCTTGGTGGGTATACCATAGGTTGGTAACTGCCACATTGTTGTCGTTAATAGATAGGCCAAGGTCACAGCCCAGCCCACAACGGTTGCCTTCCAAAAGGTCACCCGACAAAGCTGAACCCCCAAAATAATGAACACCAATCCCTGGGCATAGCTTTTATAACTGGATTCATCCGACTGTGCGATCCAGCCGATCGACACCACCCCAAGCCCCCCGATCAAAAACACCAGCGCCACAATTTCCGGCAGCCGCCGATACCACTTAGGCTGAAAACTCAGGTACAGCGCTAGGGCATACAGCGGACAAATCACCCCGTAGCGTATCCACCAAAACTGCTCCCGAGAATTCGGCATGCCCCAAAAATCCGAAATCCCAAAGGCCATAAAGCCCAACAGAAAGCCCGCCAGCACAGGCCTGATCACCCGCACCGCCCCATAGCGATAAAACTTCTGAAACTGCTTCTCGATCGCCCCCGGAAACCACAATCGAAACGCATAGGGCGACAGATCCTCATCCTCATCCCGCCGATCTAAACCCGGTGAATAGAGCAGCCATCCTTTCCGTTCAGGGGCCATAGGCACTTTGCTTCAAACTCGGTAAACGCTGACCCCTCTAATCTAACAAGAGACCATCCTCTGCGAAATCCGCCGCGTTGCGCAAGTTACTGAAACGATCGAGCAAATCCCCAATCGTCAAGGCCCGCCGCGCTTCCCCCGAAGTATCAAGAATGATTTCCCCCGAGTGGAGCATAATTGTCCGATCGCCCACTTCCAACGCCTGTCGCATACTGTGGGTGACCATTAGGGTGGTGAGGTTTTCCCGTTGGACTAGGGTGGCGGTCAGAGCGAGGACCTTAGTGGCGGCGGCGGGATCGAGGGCGGCGGTATGTTCGTCGAGGAGCAGGATTTGGCTGGAGGCAAGGCTGGCCATCAGGAGACTCACGGCTTGGCGTTGGCCGCCGGAGAGCAGACCGATCGCATCATCCAGGCGATTCTCTAGGCCCAACCCCAATTCCACCAGCCGCTCCCGCCAGCGTTGTCGTTTTGGCCTTGGTAGGGCGAACTTGAGTCCCCGACGGCTGCCCCGGCGATCGGCCAGGGCCAGGTTTTCCGCCAGGGTGAGGTGGGGGCAGGAGCCAGCCAGGGGGTTTTGGAAGACGCGGGAGACGAGGGGGGCGCGGTCGGGGACGCTGAGACGGGTGACGTTGCGATCGCCCAGCCAAACGTCGCCTTGGGTGGGTCGCAGGTCGCCGGAGAGCAAATTGAGCAGGGTGGATTTGCCCGCGCCGTTGCTGCCGATCACGGTGATGAACTGGCCGGGCTCGATCGTCAGGTCTAACCCAGTAAAAACCACGTTTTCCAAGGCTGTGCCGGGATTGAAGGTGAGGTGGATGTTTTCTAGGCGGATGGTCATGATGGACGCTTGAGGTTGGGGAGGACTAGGGCGATCGTCACGATGACGGCGGTGATTAGGTTGAGGTCCTGGGGTTGCAGGCCGAGGGGGCGACTGTTGAGGGCAGCGGTGATAGCGGTCTGGTAGGCGAGGGAGCCAAGGATGGCACTGCCTGTGGGGCGAAGCCAGCGGTTTCCTAAGGTTTCGCCCACGATCACGGCGGCGAGCCCAAAGACGATCGTCCCCACGCCTAAGCCTGCATCGGCAAAGCCCGCCACCTGGGCGAATAGACCGCCAGCTAGTCCCACTAAACCATTGCTCAGGGCCATGCCGAGGATAATCATGGTGCCCGTGTTGATTCCCTGGGCGCGGGCCATGGTGGGGTTGGCGCCTGTGGCTCGCAGGGCAAGGCCTAGTTCTGTGCGGAAGAAGAGATCGAGGAGGAGTTTGATCCCAAGGACGATCGCGCCGAGGACTAGGGTGCGATCCCAGGGGCCTGTTAAGCTCGAAAACAGTGTCTTCTCCCCTAGGAGCGCCAGGTTAGGGCGGCCCATCACCCGCAGGTTGATCGAGTAGAGGGCGATCATCACCAGGATGCTGGCCAGGAGATTTAAGATACGCAGTTTGACATGGAGCAGGGCGGTGAGGGTTCCGGCGATCGATCCGGCCAAGGCGCCCGCAAACGTCGCAATGGCAGGCGGCACCCCCTGGACAATCAGCACCGCCGTCACCGCCGCCCCCAGGGGAAAACTCCCGTCCACCGTCAGGTCCGGAAAGTCCAGCACCCGGAAGGACAAATAGACTCCCAGCCCCACTAGGGCGTAGAGCAGGCCCTGTTCCATGGCCCCCGAAAGGACGACGAGCCAAGCACTCACTGGACCACCTTCGCTGCGGTTTTGACGAGGGCTTCGGGGAGTTTGACCCCCATGGCGGTGGCGGCCTTAGGGTTGAGGTAGAGATCCAGCTGTTCAGGGGTTTCCACCGGGATGCTGCCGGGGGCTTCGCCCTTGAGGATGCGGACGACGATTTTGCCGGTTTGTTTGCCGAGGGTTTTGTAGTTGAAGCCGAGGGAGGCGATCGCCCCCCGTTCCACGGAATCATTGTCCCCGGAGAAGATGGGCAGTTTGTTGGCGGTGCCGACTTGAAGGACCGATTCTAGGGCGGAGACGACGGTGTTGTCGGTGGGGACATAGACCGCATCGGCCCGGCCCAGCAGACTTTTGCTGGCATTGGCGACCCCGCTGGAGCCTGTGACGGTGGCTTCGACGATCGTCATCCCCCGCTTGGGGGCTTCGACCTTGAGCAGGTTGACGAGGGTGACTGAATTGGCTTCGCCGCCGTTGTAGACGACTCCGAGTCGTTTGGTTTTGGGAGTGATTTTTTTGATCAGGTCCAGGTGCTTGCCGATGGGGGCGAGATCGCTGACGCCCGTGACCAAACCACTGCCCGGCTTGAGGTTGGGCACCAGCCTGGCATTGACAGGATCGGTGACCGCCGAGAAAACCACGGGTGTTTTTGGGGCGCTGGTGACCGCCGCCTGGGCCGAGGGTGTGGCGATCGCCACGATCACGCTGGGCGACTGGGCGGCAAACTTCTTGGCGATTTGGACGGCGGTGGCAGGGTTGCCCTGGGCACTTTCCCACTGCCAGTTGAGGGTTTTGGCAGGGTCATAGCCATTGGCGATCAGCTCCTCCTTGAGGCCATCGCGGACGGCATTGAGGGAAGGGTGCTCAACGATCTGGCTGACGGCAACCGTGGGGTTGGCTGGATTGGGGGGTACAGCCGATCGCACCAAGCAGCAAAACAGGGAGGAATCGTACGATCTTCATAACCGGGGGGGATACATGCCTTAAGATCACGGATCAGATTATAGCGGCTTGGCTTTATATGCAAGGCCATATTGTGATGAAACAGCGATCGGCGACCTTTTCCCCCACCCAGGACTTCATCTACAACCCCCCGGCAGCAGCCCATGGCGCCAAACGCATCCTGGTCAAACCCAACCTTGGCTATCCCGTCGGTCCACCTGTGACCGTGAGTATGGGGGTTTTGCAACAGATTTTGGTGGGGTTGCGATCGATCGCCCCCCAGGCCGAGATTCTAATTGTCGAGGGGGTCTGTTCTCCGGTGAGTCTAAACGAGATTGTCGGAAAACATGGTTTGTATAAAATACTCGATTCAAATATGCAGTTGCTAGATGCTGACGAATTAGACTGCATTGAGTATGAAAATAAACATCATTCTCCAGTCCGCTTCAAATCCATGTGGGCACCCAAACTCCTCACAGAAGTAGACTGCCGCATCACCGTCGGCACCTTCAAACGCACTATTCTTAAAGATGAGCCCTTAATTTCCGCCTCGTTAAAAAACCTCTATGGTTTATTCCCCCGCGCCAAATACAAAGCCCGCAGCGCCAATTCCCGAGGTCAATTGCATCGACCTTCCGTCCCAGGCATTTTACAGGATGTCTATGGCTGCATTGGGCATTTATTTGACAGCGCGATCGTGGATGCGGATTTGCGGTTTGTCAGCAAGGATTGGAAGCCCGATCGCGGTGACGTTATAGCCTGCGGGAAAGTGTTCTGGGGAAATTGTCCGATCGCCGTGGATCGGTTGGCTTGCGAGACGATCGGGGAAGGAATTGGGTATTTGGGGGCGATCGAGGCGAGTGAAATATACCGTACGCCATAGAATAGTCCGATCACCCCTCTGACACAATAGCCGTCTTTGATGGCGAAGTGGGTGATGGACTCCCGTAGGGTGCAGCCAGAGGTGCAGCAACAGGGGGCATCCCAGGAAGTGTTGAGTTTTTTAATGACCCAGCCGACGCCGCAGGATATTTTGGAGTTTAGGGTGTCAGAGGTGGCACAGGCGAGATTGAGATTGTTGCTCGATCGCAACTGTGAAGGGGCATTGAGGGTGAGACGGCTGAGTTGCCTTTGGTGCCTGAAGCTGTCATGAGTCTTTGCAATATCTTTATGTTGAGAAAACATAATATTGTCTTCATTATTAATTTTTTCATACGCTGCATTTCGTACGGACAGAGACTATACAGCTTATTTCGCGGTTAAGTATATAGAGTTCCAAGCTGAATAGGTAGCTCTAATACGTGGTGTTCATAACAAATGGATTCAATGACACTTAGATTCCGTGATGCAGTACTCACACAGCAATCCACAACGACTTCCAATTAAAGATTCTGTAAAGTATTCCGGATTTCTAATACCTTGGCCAGAATAAGTAATACCCCATATGAAACCTTAAGTCTTGTTTGCCCCAGGAGCCCATCACATCAACGTATCCGGAGCCTTTCGCTGCACTACCATGAGCAGTAGCCTACTACCCGTGCCCTGCTCTCTTACACCTTCTCTGTTACCATCAAAGTCAATATGATCATCACCCAAGCAACCGAGAGCATAGATTTATATACTCAGAGAAAAGTTATATTTTATACATCAATCTCAGTAAATATGAGTTCTGCCCATCTTTTTGTAAATTTTCGTTGGCAAAGCTAAAGATTCGTAAAAAGATCCAGGAATAGAGGCACTTTTCCCCGGATGTACAGAGTTATTACATGCAAGCTGGGTTGTGAACCGTTAGAATAGTTAGGCCGATGAGAAGAACACCAGTTGACCTATACCGCATGGGAAATTCAATGTCTGCTAGAATGACCAATATTCGTGAGCAAGATCTCGATATATACGAAAGAAGCGGTGAGCTTTGGGTTGCTGCGAACTCGGGTGGTATTTCCACATTTTCTAGCCGGGGCAGGGGAAAACCTGGTGGCGGTTGGATGAGGGAATTAATCTCCCAGGCGAGTTAAGGGTTGTGAATGATTATGGCAATCACTATCTATGGGAACCCAGCTATGCTATGCCACTAGAAGAATTTACAATGGCGCTTTCGTCAATTGGTGAGTTGTTTTATAAAGTCAGTTAAAGGAGGACAGTCAAATGAATCTATCACCTAAGGCAATGCGGTTTATGGTAGAGGCCCTGGAATACCGAATTTCAGCCTATGAGCAGCAGTTGGAAAACTCAAGTCTGGACGACGATGCAGCATCAGAGATAACCAATGATTTGATGTTCCTAGAATCATTGCTGCAAGAATTTAAGAAAACACTTGCAACTCCTGTAGCACCAGTCTATTAAAAGCCTGTAGCCGATCTAGAAGCCTGGCAAAATTCTGGGACTTGCATAGGATGCCAACCTCACGAAAGATGGTAGGGTCACCCCTTGAGGATATTGTAATGGTGCGTTTCCCTAGTTCGTCTGCCTGGCTCTGCTCGATCGCCCTATTCACCAGCACCATTAGCCTACCCGATCGAGTAACGGCCCAAATCACAGCGCCCAGTTCTCAAGCGACTCTCGCTACGGCAAAACAGCAGTATCGGCGGGCTGACTTTGGGGGGCGATCGCCGCCTACCAGCAAATCCTGTCTTCTGGAACTGCAACGGACAAGGTAGAAGCCTTGCTACAGCTAGCGGAGATGGATCTGTGGATGCAGAAGAGGCCGATCGCCGAGACGAAGATTCAGCAGGCTCTAAAGCTGGCTAAGGAAACTGGAAATAAGCAGGGAGAAGGGCGATCGCTGTTCATGTTAGCGGCTGTGAAACGATATCGTGAAAACTATACCAAAGCAACGGAATTGCTGAATCAGGCATTGCCGATGCTTCAGGGGGTGGGCGATCGCGAAGGAGAAGCCAGGGTTTACCTTCAGTTTGGCATCATTGATCACGCCCAAAAACAGTTCCCTCAGGCGCTAGAGAAGTTTGAAACGGCACTGAAAACGGCCCAGGCTGGGAACCATCAAGATGATATGGCCCATTGCTATGACTGGCTAGCCGAAACCCAGCGGAGCCTGAAGAATATTCCGCAGGCTGAGGTGTTAATTCAACAGCAGCAGGAATTGAGTCGATCGATCGGCTATCGGTTGGCAGAATATGATGGACTGACGACCGTGATTAACCTTCAGACAGGGAAACAACAGTTTGCGGCAGCCAATGCTAGTCGGCAGCGGCAGCTAGAAATTATGCGATCGGCGGAGAATGTCTGGTTCCAAATCGAAATTTTGAGCTTGATGGGGTTTGATTTGCAGTCCCAAGCCAATGATGAGAGAAAACAAAGCAATTATGACTTGGCAGAAAAGCTGATATCCCAGTCCCAACTATTATTCCAACAGGCTGGGGATCTCGCTCGCAAAATTGCTGACCCAGAGCGTGAACGGGTGACTTGGGATGGCCATAAGCAAGTATATGTTTGGCTGGGGTTTGTCAACATCGATCGCAGTTGGGCCTATGAGAAGAAGCAGGATTATATACAGGCAGATAGCTTGGCAATTAAGTCCCGTCAGGCGATGACGCAGGCGTTAGAAATTGCTCGGGAGAAATTGCGCGATCGAACAGCGGAAGGAGAAGCGTTGGGTCACTTAGCCCAAACCTATATGCGCCGAGCCACTGTTGCCCACAAGGCTGGGCGTTACCAAGACCAACTCACTCATAATTTAGAAGCCCTCAAACTCGCGAATCAGTCCTTAGAAATGATCCAAGCTGGGAAACCTTCTCCGGAAGCACTAAAAATACCCAAGGATTTAGTAGCCCTGGCACATTTTATGACACTGAGCAGCTATAACAGTACAGAACAATATGAAAAAGCGATTGAGTTTAGTACGGTTGCAAAGCTAATGGCTAAAGAATCTAGTGATCCAAAAATGGAGAGCAATATTGCTGGGGCACTTCATCTGAGCTATTTATCTTTAGCTGCTTCTGAAAACAATAAACTTCGCTATCCTGAGGCGATCGCTGCGGCCCAAGAAGGCATTAAATACGCCAGAATTATCAAAAATAGTGATTATGAAATTTCTCTAAGAGTTAACATGATCGCCATGGGCTATATTGCCCAAGGTAAATTCGATCGAGCCCTAGAGGAGGCCAATAAAGCCTTAGCGCAATCGCAGCAAGTCTCTAATCCAAGTGGTGTCATTCAATCGATGCAGATACTTGCACTAATTCATTGGCGATTAGGCAACTATCCCCAAGCACTGAACTTTTCCCAGCAAGGATCAGAATTGAGTAAACAGAGCTATCATAGCTCTACCATTATAGGCAATCTATCAGCCATCTATGCCGACCAAGGGAATTATTCCCAGGCAAAGATTCTTCTTCAAGAGGCCTTTGATTTAGCGAAAACCACCTGGGAGCAATATAAAAGAGGTGTTACTCCCGACAGTATTCAAGCCCTCTGTAGCATACTCCCTCACCTGAAAACGGGCTATGACTACTGCCAAAAACCTGAAAAACTACCAACAGGCAGTGACTTAGATGAAATTAAAGGTCTAATCGATAGTCAGGCTAACTTGGGCCTGACAGGCATGGCCATAGGGTATCAGAATCAGGCCGCTCTTGCCAAAATTCAGGGTGATTATCCAACAGCCCTGCAATTAAATCAAAAAGCTTTGGCAATTTTTACGGGACAAAAAGCCTACGATCGCATTGCCAATGCCCTAATTGGCATTGGGGCAGCCCATGGTGAGCTAGGCGACTACCAAAAAGCCTACGATTTTTCCCAGCAGGCGCTCAAGATTGCCCAGGATCATCGAACCCCCACCACCGAAATCGACTGTAACCAGCAGCTAGGCGTCATCGAACTGAACCGTGGCAACCTCGAATCTTCTCGTAAATTCCTCGATCGTGCCCTCACCCTCGCCAGAGAGAGCAAAGCACCCCTCAAGGAAAGTATTCTCCTCAGCATCATGGCCCACTACCACCGCTTTAGGGGCAATTACAGTGAGTCTCTAAACCTCAATCAACAGGCCCTACAACGCCAGGAAACCATGGGCCTCAAGCCAGCTATAGTCCAGACAATCATGCAAATTGGCGAAGTCTATACAGAACTCGGCGACTACTCGCAGGCCAACAATTATCACCAGCAATCCCTCCAACTGGCCCGATCGATCGGCAGTCAAAGCAGCGAAGTCTACAGCACCCTCAAACTCGCCGAAGCACAGCTCGCCGCCAAACAGTTTGACTCGGCAAAACGCAATTTCCAAAGAACTTTCCAACTCGCCGACCAAATCGGCCTTCAATGGCAAAAAGCTGCCGCACTCCAGGGCCTCGGAACCCTAGAACTGGCCCAATCCCGCCCCGCCGCTGCCATTCCCTTCTTCCAACAGGCCCTCACTCTCCAGCGCAAAATCGGTGCAAAACCCCGACAAGCCATGAGCTTAAATTACCTCGGCCAAGCCTACACCCAGCTACAGCAGTCCCCCCAAGCCACCCTCCAAGAAGCGCTCTCCCTAGCCCGTCAAGTTAGCGATCGCCCCACCGAAGCCCAAGTCCTAGCCAATCTAGCCGTTTTCCTAACGCCCGATCAGCCGGAACTGGCGATCGCCCTCTACAAAAAATCCATCAGCATCTACGAAGATATCCGCAAAGGCCTAGCACCCTTGCCAAAGGAGCAACAGAAAGCTTATACAGAAAGCATTGCCAAAACCTACCGAGAACTGGCAGATTTATTACTCAAAAACGATCGCATCCTCGAAGCCCAACAAATCCTCGATCTATTGAAACTCCAGGAACTTAACGACTACCTTCGCAATGTCCGAGGCGGCAGCCAAGCGATTACCTTCCGTAAGGCCGAAACAGAACTTCTGGCCAAATTTAACAATAGTCAAACACCTGTCAACCAACTCATGCAACGGCTAGCCGAACTCCAAACTAAAGCCACCCTAACGCCCCAAGAAACCACTGAACTGAACAAACTCTACCAGCTCCAAAAAGACCTCACCCTCGACATCAACAAATTCTTCCAAGAAAACCCCGAAGTCCAAGCCCTGCGCAAACAGCTTCGCATTGAAGCGACCGTCCCCGATCCCGACCTTCTCCTCCAGCTCCAAAGCAGACTCGCCCAAACCAAAAACGCTGCGATCTTCTACCCAGCCATCTTCGACGATCGCCTAGAACTCATCTTGATCACCGCCGACACCCCACCCCTGCGCCGCACCGTCCCCCTCAAAAAAGGCGATCTCAACCGTGGCATCAACGACCTCCTCCTCGCCCTCAGCGATCCCCAAAGCCAACCCAAAGCCCCCGCCCAACAGCTCTACCAATGGCTGATCGCCCCAATCGCCTCCGATCTCAAAGCCGCCAACATCACAACCATCATCTACGCCCCCGACAGCAACCTCCGCTACATCCCCCTCGCCGCCCTCCACGACGGCCAGAAATGGCTCACCCAAAGCTACCGCTTCAACATCATCACCGCCACCAGCATCACCAACCTAGAACCAAAACCCCAAAATGCTCCCACAATTCTTGCCGGAGCCATTTCCAGCAATGCAGAACAAAACTACACCGTTGGCAACGCCATATTTAATGGCCTCCCCCACGCCAAAGAAGAAGTCGAAAATATCGCCGCAATTGTCCCAAACACCAATCAATTCATCGATCGCGCCTTCGACCTCACTACCCTAGAGAGCCGCTTCAACGGCTACAACATCCTCCACTTCGCCACCCACGGCTACTTCGACATCGACAGCCAGGAAAAATCATTCCTCCTCTTCGGTGGCCAAACCAACGGTCAGAGCCAAATCGCCACCCTAGCTGACATTAATAACTGGCGTCTATCCAAGGTCGATCTCGTGGTTTTAAGTGCCTGTCAGACCGGCCTATCCGATCGCCTACCCAGCCAAAAAGGCGACGGCAAAGAAATCCTCGGCCTCGGCTACCAATTCCAAAAAAGCGGCGCCAAAGCCACCCTCTCCTCCCTCTGGCGCGTCAGCGACCAGGGCACCCAAGTCCTCATGGCCGCCTTTTACAAACACCTCACCACCGGAAAACTTTCCACCATCGCCGCCCTCCAACAGGCCCAAATCGACATGATCGAGGGCGATCGCCCCTCACTTACCCAACTCAACCAAAACCGCGCCCTCACGGTCCACCAACCTCAACAAGGCCCTACCACCGTGACCTCTGACAAACCCCTGTCCCATCCCTACTACTGGGCACCTTTTATCCTAATCGGCAACGGTTTGTAACCATGGCCCCCTAAATCCCCCAATTCTGGGGAACTTTGAAGCAAGTTTGGCTCGGAAGTCCCCCAGAATTGGGGGGTTGGGGGGCGGTTCGGCAGGGTTTGTTACACTTCGAGATCTGACCTTAACCGTTGTATACAATATAGGACTTCGTCAAGAAGGCAAACCGTTCACCCACCATTTCAGCCTCAGGGAACAGCCCCTTGACTTCCTGCTTACCCAACAGCTGAATACTTTCCACCATCGCCTTAGCCGATTGGAAATCCTTCTCCTTACCATGCCAACCAAACCCGCGCTTGGTCAATAGCCAGGCACGAACATTGACGGGCAGGAAGTGGAAGCCCACACACATGAAATGGGGCTCAAAGGGAAAGGCTTTATTGGGCGTCTGGAGGAAGTAATGCTTAGCGACCCGCTTGACCTCTGCGGCCATCTTGGCCTGCTCGGGATATTTCCCCACATGCTCAATCACAGAATTAGAAAAGGCAATATCAAAACTACCATCGGCAAATTCCGACATATCACAGGCATTCCCCGCAACACTCGTCAAATTCGGGTAGGACACCTCAGCCTTCATCACATTGAGCAGCGTAATTTCAATATTGGGATTGTCCAACAGACCCATGGTTTCCCAGAAGCGCTCCGTGCCACCCACATCCAAAATGCGCAGGGGGCGATCGCTCACCTTCACCCGTTCGACCAGTTTCAGGAAAATCTCAAACCGCTGACGGCGTAGCTTAACCGCTAGGGAATTGGGATTCTTGTTGTCGATCAGGCTGATGATGATTGACATAGCAATGCTCCAAGATTAGAAAGGGTTATTGGCTATTCTTCCCCGATCGCCCCCTAGATGAACAGCGGGGAATACCGAAAAGCTTTTTCACATCAATTAGAGAAAATACTGAGGTCTATGGAGTAACCATTAGAACATTTACAGAAATGTTTTACGGAGCCTGCATAAAATTCTCAAGTCAAGCGTGAACCTGACTATCCCACTCGAAACCGTTCAGAGGTTTATATGATGACTCAGAATTCCGTTCGCCGCTTTGGTGCTTTTAGCTTGGGTTTGTTGACGACGGCCGTGACCGTTGCCTATCCGATGCAGGCTAAGGCTGAGGTTAATTCGGTCCAGTTTGAAATGTATCCGGTGGCCCAGTTTGTCCAATGTTTGGCAAAGCCAGGGCAGCAGCCAAAGGTGCGTGTCACAGTCGTTCGGGGCAATCTGAATGACCATCTCAACATTCAACTGGAGGGCTTTAAAGAGGGCGTTAAATTCGATATGTTCTCGATCGAAAATTCACCCCAATTGCCCAACGGCGCACCGGACCCGAATTTCCAGAGAAAGTTTGGCCTCGCTTGGTACCAGTCCGATCTAGAAGCCGGAGCCACATCCCTCAAAACGATTTTCCTCGATCAAATCTTTGGCCTAGATGATGCCGTTGGCTTGAAACCCGTCAATACATTCCACCTGGGTTTTTGGTTCAATGATCCCAAGGATGCGGTCCCCTGCGGGTTCGATGCCAGCAAGCCCACACCGTTCAATGGAGAAAATAAAGCTGGCCCCCTCGCCTTTGTGACCCGTCAAATTGCAGGTCGCCCAGCGAAACTCGGCCCCCTTTGCACAAAACCCAAGGCTAACGGGACCTGCGATCCCTAATCCTGAAACAATAGTTCATCTGCCCTTGCATCCTCGGGGCAGGTGAATAATACGAATTGCTGCGATCGCAGCAATTCGATCTTCCTTGGAAAAATAGTTATAATAACCATGCTCTAGTAAATTGTGATGTATATGCTTATAGGATTGCTGTCATCAATCATACATCCGGAATTACCACCACTGAGAACACCCTCCTTGGCTCCAATGGCGGCGGTATTGCCCAGTCCCCAGGCAACAAAGCTCAATCCTGTCCAGTTGGAAGCTGCCTTGAATCGTGGAGACTTAGGTGATGTATTGCAACAGATCGAACTAGGCTGGAAATTTCAATACGAGGACTATTACCAGGGAAAACTGACCAGCCAATATCTCACCCTCGATCAGATTCAGCAGCGCCTCTATCAGATTAAAAAGCGCACGGGCAAGGCCACGGCATTAATTTATGCTGTCCCTGGAGCAAAACAGTTGGATCTCCTACTGGTTCCTCCTGAGGGTAAACCCCTTCACCGAAGAATCCAGAGCGCCGATCGCGAAACCCTCACCAAAACCCTCCAAGCCCTACGCATTGGCGTCGTCAACCCCAGTTCAGAACCCCAGGATTATCTGCCCGCCGCCCAGCAGCTCCACCAATGGCTGATCGCACCCCTGGAGAGCGATCTGAAGGCCCAGAAAATCGATACACTGATTTTCTGCATGGGTACGGGCCTGCGGAGTTTGCCCCTGGCCGCGATCCATGACGGGAAGCAATTTCTGGTCGAAAAATATAATCTGGCACTAATTCCTGCGTTTAATCTGCTCGATCACAACCCTGCGGTCTTAAATGGCACAAAGGTACTTGCCATGGGGGCCTCGGAGTTTAAAGCTCAGCCGCCGCTGCCTGCCGTTGAATTGGAATTATCGATGATTACCCAAGAGCGCCCCGGACGATCGCTGCTCAATCGAGAATTCACCTTAGAGAAACTTCAGGCAGAGCGATCGCGCTATCCCTTTGGGATTATTCACCTGGCCACCCATGCGGACATTTCTGCCCAGTCGGCCGAGGACTCGACCCTGCAATTTTGGGATCGCCCCTTCCCCTTGACCCAAATGAACCGTCTCAACTTTCGCGCGCCCTGGTCCAACTCCTAGTCCTGAGCGCCTGTCGCACGGCCCTGGGCAACCCCAAGGCAGAGCTGGGCTTTGCGGGTTTGTCGGTGCAGTCGGGGGCGAAGGCGACGATCGCCAGTCTCTGGTCCGTGGACGATCGGGGCACCTTGGTACTGATGTCCGAATTTTATCGTTCTTTAAAGACTGCCGACATTAAAGTCTCTGCCCTTCGACAGGCGCAGATTGCTATGCTAAAAGGAGATGTTACGCTCAATACGATCATTGATCGCTCCGGCGGCCTGCCATCGTCCAAGACGCTTGTCGAGACGGTGGATCGGAAGCTTTCCCACCCCTACTACTGGGCCGCCTTTACGCTCATCGGTAATCCCTGGTAGCTCTATGCAATCCCGTCATTCCCTGCTTGATCTGTTTTCTACTTTTCTTAACCTGAGCGACGATCGCGCCCAGGGTTGGCTCACCGATGGGCGTCTGCATCGCCATATGCAGCAGCACCTGGATCAGAATGCCTCGGCGGCCGAGGACTTTTGGGTGGTCTATTGGCATCGCTATTGGCAGCAGGTGGGGCCGGAGGATAGGGTGCGATCGCGTATTTCTGAAGGGCATCTATCGGCCTACTTGCAAGAAACCTGCTATTGGTCCGTGCAGCGGGCCATGCCCAAAACTGGCAGTGGGCAGGTGCAATTATCGGACTGTTTTCAGGTGGCGATCGCCCAAATGCCGAAGCTATTGCGCAAATTTGATAGTTCCCAGCGTCCGAGTTTAAAGGCGTACGCCCACCGAGCCTTTGAGAACTTTGTGCGGGACCATCTGCGGCAGCGCCAGGAGGCCGATTGCTGTAGTGACTGGGGATTGCTGATTAAGGTGAGTCGGAAGCGGCTGTCGGAAGCCCTGAAACAGTCGGGTATGGCGGCGACGGACTGCGATCGGGTAATACTCGCTTGGAGTTGTTTTGAAGAATTGTATTTGCCAACGAAGGTGGCGGGGCTGCGCCAAACCAAGAGCCCAGATGTGGAGACTTGGCAGACCATCGCCGACGCCTACGATCGCCAACGCACCAGCCTCCAGCCCCCAGCCCCCGCCATGGCTCCGGCCCAGCTAGAACGGGATCTGCTACAGGCGGCCAAGCAGGTGCGGACTTTACTCTACCCGCCTTTAAAATCCCTTAATCTTCCAAAGGGCAACGACATCCCTGGGGAGATCCAAGATGATCTGCCCGCCTCCGAGCAAGATTCCCTCCTGAGCAGCCTGATCCAGCAGGAGGACCTGGACGAGCGGCAGCAGCAACAGCAGCAAATGCAGGCCTTTCTGATCACAACGATCGCGACTCTGGGTCGGCAGGCCCAGGAATTGTTAACGCTCTATTACGGCCAGCGGCTTAAGCAGCAGCAAATTGCCCAGCACCTGAATATCCAGCAATACACCGTCTCCCGCCAGCTCAGCAAAGCCCGCGAAATCCTATTGTTAAGATTAGTGCAATGGGCCAACCAAACCTGGCATATTTCTGCCGATTCGAACGTGGTAGCTTCTATCAGCACGCTCCTAGAGGATTGGTTACAGTACCACTATGAGCTGGCATCTGCTGATACGACTTCACTTGAGGGCTCCTAAGCTATGTATATCACCCCGACGCAATGGCAAATCGAGATACCAGATGCGATCGCCCAGACGGCTTGGCGTAAAAGTAAGGTCTGCCCCACCCCCCAGGCCCAGTGGAACACCTATCTCAATCAACTCTCCTGTGACGTCCTCCTGCCGTTGCTCCAGGACTATCTTCCGACCGCGACGCGCTATCCCGATGGCATCGCCACGATCTGGGAAGTCGTCTCAGGCACAGGCCTCCAAGGACCAGTCAAGCGCATGGTCCTGGTGCCGGACAAAAACATCGATCGCGAATTATCCGTGCCCCAGGAGTGGGTGGATAGCCCGGAATGGGCGGGGGATTACTATTTGGCGGTCCAGATCAATCCCGATGAACAGTCTCTGACGGTCTGGGGCTATGCCACCCATACCATGCTCAAGGCCGGGGCCTACCATGCGGCCGATCGCACCTATCATTTGGAGGCGGATCAAGTCATTCAGGATCTCAACGTCCTCTGGGTCACCCAGCAGATGAATTTCCAGGAAGTGACCCAGGGCGCCATCGCACCGATCCAGCCGATTGCCACCGCTGAAAATCTACTGCAGAGACTGGCCCGCAGTCCTCGCCCCAGGTTGGAAATTCCCTTTGTGCAGTGGATGGCCTGTCTACACCAGCCGGATTGGCGGCGGCGTCTATCCGCCCTGCGCCGTGGGGAGCCGCCCAAGGTGAACCACCTCAGTCAATGGTTCCAGAATATCTTTGAAGCAGGCTGGGCAGTCATCGACAACCCGTTGATCTATGAGGCCCCCGCCCTGCGCCAAAACTCAGCGATCGATGCCCCGATCATCCGGCGGGTCAAGGCCCTACAATTGCACGATCGCTCTCTTTTCTTGATGATGACCGTAGAGCCGACCCCCGATGGTCGCCTAGAGGTGCAGGTGCAGGTGCGATCGAGGGATGAGGAGACCCGACTGCCCCTAGGTCTAATCGTCACGTTGCAATCTTCATCAGGCGAAACCATTCAGATGGTGCAAGCGCTGCCTGAGGATTTGGCGGTGCAGCTCCAGCGGTTTCGCTCTAATACGGGCACGCCGTTTTTGGTGCAGGTAGAATGGGATGGTGATCGCGCTGAAGAGCTATTTATGGTCTAGCAATGGAATTTCTAGTCGTATTAAATTTTGGTCGAGGTGATATTCAAAGCGGTTTTACGACGGTGAATGCTCAGTTGTGGGAGGGGGATCGGCCCCAGCCCATGCAATTTACGGGTAGCCTACCCGGCATACAGGTGCTGTCACAATTGGATCAGCGCTGGCGATCGCTCTATGGTCATCTCTACAGCCAATTCAAGCGGGGGGAGTTTGAAATCGTTGAAACGGATGTGACCCATATTTCCTTGGAGGCCTTTGATGGCACCTGTGATCAGTTGCGGCAGCAGTTGAACGGCTGGTTGAAGCTGCCTTCGTTTCAGAATATTGAGCAGCAGTTGCGCACAAGGCTCAATCCGAGCGATGCCATTCGGTTGATTATCATGGCGGAAGATCCAGCATTATTGCAATTGCCCTGGCATCTGTGGCAGTTTCTCGATGACTATCCCCAGGCGGAAATCGCCCTGAGTCCGCCGGAATATAGTCGATCGACGGGAGCACCCCAGACCAAACGCCAGAATCAAGTCAAGGTTTTAGCGATTCTAGGAGACAGTCAGGGGATTGATATCAGCGCAGATCGCCGATTGCTCCAGCAATTGCCCCATGCATCGGTTTGTTTTCTGGTGGAACCCACGACCCAGGAATTAACGCAGCGCTTGTGGGAGCCGGGCTGGGATATGTTATTTTTTGCGGGCCATAGTTCCAGTCGGGGCAAGGGGGTAATTCAGATTAATGCCCAGGAAAGTCTGGCTATCGATCAGCTCAAATATAGCCTGCGCCAGGCGATTAATCAGGGTTTGAAACTGGCGATCTTTAATTCCTGCGATGGATTAGGGCTGGCACGGGATCTGTCCGATCTGCATCTGCCCCAGGTGATCGTCATGCGCGAACCCGTGCCCGATCGCGTCGCTCAACTCTTTCTCAAACAATTTCTGACGGCCTTCTCCTCCGGTAAATCGCTCTATCAATCCGTTCGCCAAGCGCGGGAACAGCTCCAGGCCATTGAGTCCCAATTCCCCTGTGCCACCTGGCTCCCCGTAATTTGCCAAAACCCCTCCGAGGCCCCACCGCGCTGGCAGGATTGGCATCGGGGAACAAAGGTGCGATCGCCCCGCAGCAAAAACAGGCGATCGCCGCAGCGTTGTTAAGTGGTTTCGTCACCACGGCGGTCGTGGGGGTGGTTCGCACTGTGGGCTGGCTACAAACGACGGAATTGGCGCTGTACGATCAATTTCTGCGATCGCGACCCATGGAGCCACCGGACCCCCGTTTGCTGATTGTCACGGTTACGGATCAAGATATTCAAGCCCAGGGCGCGGAGCCGAGGCGGGGGTCCCTGAGCGATCGCAACCTTGCGCAATTGCTCAATGCCTTAGAGGCGGCGAATCCCAGGGTGATTGGGCTGGATATCTATCGCGACTTCCCGGCAGCCCAGCCCGCCTTGGCGAAAATCTTAGCCCAGAACGATCGCCTCATTAGCATTTGCAAACGCCCCGATCCGAAGGACAATCCCGTGGGTATTTTGCCGCCGCCCGAAATGCCCGCTAGCCAAATTGGCTTTAGTGATTTTGTCCAGGACCCCGATGGTAGCCTGCGGCGACAGCTCCTGACCATGACGAATAATCCCGCTTCCCATTGCACCGCCGCCTATGCCTTCAGTACCCAACTGGCCCTGCGTTATCTGGCAGAGGATGGCATTACCGCCAGTTTTACAGATAAAGGCGACCTGGTGTTAAAACAACGGCAATTTCAACGGCTGAGCGATCGCTTTAGCGGCTATCAGACAATCGACAATCGCGGCCTCCAGATGCTCTTAAACTACCGCCAGACCGCTTCACCCCAGGAGATTGCCCCGGTGGTCACCCTAGGCGAACTCCTCGCGGGCCAGGTCAATCCCAAATCCATTGAAGATCGCATTGTCCTGATTGGGGTGGCTTCGGCGACCAGTGGGGATAATTGGTCCACACCCTACGGTCGATCGTTTTCGAGTCGGGTACCGGGGGTCGTGGTGCAGGCCCATATGACCAGTCAAATTCTGAGTGCGGAGATCGATCGCCGTCCCCTGATCCAGGCCTGGCCTCTCTGGCAGGACTATCTCTGGGTGCTCGCTTGGGGCATCGTGGGTGGGTTGCTGAGTATGCTATTACACCGATGGGTTTGGCTCCTAGGGGCGATCGTCTTGGTTTTGGTTATTTTAGTTAGTATGGGTTGGGTGCTGTTTTTAAGGGGAGTTTGGATCCCGATCGCACCGCCCGTCATGACGCTGGTCCTGAGCAGCCTGATTGCCCCCAATCTCCGTCTCTCCAAAGGTAATGCCCCATGATGATTCGGTCCATCCTCATACTGACACTTTTGCTGGGCGGCCAGGGGATTGCACCTGTCCTAGCGGCCCCGGCGGCTAAACCTAAGGTCCGCCCTCGGATCCGCTGGCAGCCACCTATTCCGCCGAATTTAGGCGATCCAGGGGGGCGCGGCCAGGGCGGCGGCAGTCGAGGTGACTGCGAGGAATACTACGAAGGGGCCTCAGCGGTATTGCCCCCGTCGCAATGGGGTTTGACCACGTTGGAATATCCGACGGTCTGGCTGAATCTGCCGAAGGGAATCAAAGCCCAGGTACCCGTGGAATTTGTGTTAAAGGATGCTCAAGGGAAGGTCCTCTTCAAAGAAATCGCCGATGCGACACAGACGCCTGCTGGAATAAATCCTTTTCCTTTGCCAACCCGTGCCCCAGCACTCCAGGTGAATCAGCAATACAGCTGGTCGATCGCCATCTACTGCGATGCGGCCGTCCCGGACAAACCTGTGGTGATTCGAGGGGCGATCGGGCGATCGGCCTTATCTTCCCTCGCTAAAACCCGTCTAGCCCAGAGTTTGGATGCGATCGATCGCGCTACAATTTATGCCGAACAGGGCTTTTGGTATGATGCGTTAACGATGTTGGGAATGGAGCAGCGATCGAGTGGAGAAGCGGCGATTGTTTGGGAGGATTTATTGAAGCAGGCCAATTGATCCTCCAACTAATCCAAGCGGCTGACTAATCTGCTGGTTTGGGGAGAAGCGATCGACGTACAACCTCTAATGATCGACCCTCCCTAAAGATAGGCTAAACTGAAGGAACAATGCTGATCCCCTTGAGGTTTTGCGATGGTTTCACCCTTTCCAGGCATGGACCCCTATCTCGAACAACCCGCCTTCTGGTCCTCCTTCCATAGCAAATTTGTAGTGGCCATGGCGGATGCGATCGAGGAACAGCTAGGCTCTGCCTACTACGTAGAAGTAGAAACGCGTAGCTACTTAGACGAAGAAGAGACCAGGCTGCTAGTTGGCATTCCTGATGTAGGTGTTGTCCTAGGCACCACAGCAGATTCGGCGACGGAATCTAAAAGGGCAATAGCAGTTGCTGAACCCATGGCGAGTCTTCAGCAGGTAACACTGCCGATTCCAGCCTTTGTGAAAGAGCGTTATCTAGAGATTCGAGAAGTCAGCTCTGACTCAGTGATTACGGCGATCGAGCTACTATCTCCAAAAAATAAACGCTCTGGAGATGGTCGCAAAAGCTATGAAAACAAGCGGGCCTTAATTCTCGGGAGTTTGACCCATTTGGTGGAGATTGACCTGCTGCGGGCTGGGGTAAAGATGCCCATGGAATCCATACAATCGCGATCAGATTACAACATTCTAATCAGCCGTAGCCAACGGCGTCCTCAAGCTGATTTATACAGTTTTACAATTAGGGATCGTCTTCCCACGCTTCCCATTCCCCTGACGGAGGAAGAGCCAGAACTCACCATAGATTTACAGGCCGTTTTTGCCGGGGTCTATGGGCGATCGCGATATCACCAACGGATAGACTACGGGCAACCGCTGCCACCACCAAATCTACAACCCGCCGATCAAGCTTGGGTGAAACAGTTATTGGCTGTAAAAAAATGAATCTAATTGATTCGCGGAAGCCCTAGAAAATATCCGCTGGATCGGCATCCGCCACCTTTCGCACGGCGATCGCCCCGAAACCATGCACATAATAATCGTCAAAATCAACACCGTAATTGCCCGACTCAGGGTCATCGAAATCGGCAGCGCCGTCGCGCCCTTAGTAATGCCGTACATGCCATTGCTGAGCAGATAGCCCGGAATGTAGCCCATCACCGACAGCATTAAGGCCTCCTGAAACACCACACTTAGCAGATAGCGGTTTTTATAGCCCATCGCCTTGAGCGTTGCATATTCTGCCAGGTGATCGGCCACATCCGTATAGAGAATCTGATAGACGATCACAATCCCGACAATAAACCCGATCACTGTTCCTAGGCCGAAAATAAATCCGATCCCCGTCCCCGTTTCCCAATACTTCCGCTCCGTGTCAATAAAAGCCGCCCGCGATAGCACCCGCACATCCCCCACCACAAAATCACCCCGCGATTCCTCGGGCTTCAATAAAGGATTGACCTTGAGACTTCCCGGCAAAGCTTTGCGCATGTCATCGAGGGCCTTGCCCAAATCCGCACCGGGCTTGAGCTTGATACTGCCGATATCAATTTTACCCGCCTCCCGATTCGTGAAAATCCGCCGAAAGGTCTCCGCACTCACCAGCATATTGCCATCCGCCCCGAAGGAGGCCCCTAGCTGAAAAA
Organism: Alkalinema sp. RU_4_3; assembly: GCA_012031975.1. GTDB lineage: Bacteria > Cyanobacteriota > Cyanobacteriia > Leptolyngbyales > Leptolyngbyaceae > JAAUSA01. The sequence continues at coordinate 25,262 of JAAUSA010000005.1, forward strand.
TGCCGTCTACCATCAGTTTTCGGCCTTCGACCTCAACATTTAAGGGTTGATTGGTCTGTTGGAATGCGGTGAACTTCTCAGCGATCGGCCCAAATTCCTCCCGCGATTGTTTGTCAAATAGCAGCGTATCTTTAATTCGAAGTTTTTCCTGGAGCGATTTATCAAAACCAGGCAAGCTCAAAACATCATCATTCGGATCGATGCCGATCGCCATGATGCTACGGGTTTGGGGTTTTGGCAAGCCTTCCCAAAAGGGGTTTTTCCAGATGCCGAAGCCGATCATTAGGGGACTGACATCCTCCACGCCTTCAACGCCGAGGGCGGGATAGAGGCGGCGATCGGAAAAACTCTTCATGGAGATCAAAGAGGTCGATTGTGAACTGATCACAAAAATATCGCCCTGCAATCCCTGATGAAACGTCACCGCACTCTCGAACAGTGCATCCTTAAAGCCCAACTGCACAAACATCAAAATCACAGCAAAGCCAATGCCCGCCAGGGCCACTAGCAATCGCACCAGCTCCCGCTTCAGTTGTAACCAAGCCAATGGAATCGCAAACATCTCAACCTCTAGGGCTTAATCGCAACCTTAACCTGCAAATTCGTCAGTCCGCGCACCAGCTCACTGCTATCGAGCCGCACCTTGACCTCGACCACCCGACTGTCCTGCTTATCCGCCGGATCGGTGCTGGTGATGGAATTCTTGCCTACTTTGCTGCCGATCGTCACGACCTGCCCGGTAATCTCGCCGACAAAGGCATCACTCTTGACTATTGCCTTTTGACCCACCTTGACCCGGCTCACGAGGTTTTCATCGACCTCGGCGATCGCATACATTTGGCTAGTGCGACCGAGTTCGAGGATGCCGTTATTCCCAACGGATTCATTGTCCTTGGTATGGACCTGAATAATCTGACCATCGATGGGCGACTTGACCACGGCATTGGCAAAGTCAGCCTTGGCCTTTTCAAGATTGGCCAGGGCCACCTTGACCTCCTCTTCCGCCTGGGCGACATCCGTGGGCCGGACCTCTGAAACACTTCCCAGGCGCTGATTTTCCTCGGCAATCACGAACTGAGCACGCTGGAGGGCCGCTGTCCGCTGGGAGACCAGCTCCACGATTTGGGCCACGGCTTTCTGGGCCGTTTCCAATTGCTGCTTGCTCACAACGTAGGTGACCTGGCGATTTTTATATTCCGACTCCGAGATCGCCCCGCCGTCAAACAATTCCTTGTACTTGGTCACATCCCACTGGGCCTTGGCCAGTCTCGCCTCCGCCTCCACGCGGGCGGTCTCCGATCGCTGGCCCTCTAATTTCGCACTGTCAAGCTCCGACTGGAGTCGGCTGATATCGCTTTCCGCCTGGAGCAGCTTCGCCTTCTGGGCATTCACATCCCCCACCTTGGCCCCCGATTTCACCTGGGCCAGTTTCGCCTCGGCCTGGCGCACCTGGGCCTCGGCCTGCAAGCCCGTTGCCCGCAGGGTTTCAAAGGTATCCATCACCGCCACGGGCTGACCCGCCTTGACCGGATCGCCCTCCTTCACCAAAATCTTCGCCACCCGCGAACTCAAGCCCACCGCTGGCGGTGCAATCTTAAAGACCTGCCCCTCGGGTTCCAATCGGCCCAAGGCCCCAATCCCGGCATTCTCTTCCTTGGCCTTGTCCTCTGCTTTCTTCTGCTCGGCGATCGCCTCAGCACTGGGCTTAGACCCCTGGGCAAAGTAGGTATAGCTGCCATAGCCCAGCAGGGCCAGGGCCAGGCCCGAACCCAGCAGCACCAACTTCACACCAGAGGCTTTCATCAAAGGATTGGAGTTCACAGGATTAATCGGCGTAATAAGGAATAATCGGTCCCAGTCAGCCGATTAATCATAACGAAATATGAACCCTTTTGAGCGCCTAGAAGTAACTGACCTGAATCTGGGTTGCCACAGTAGGACCCGCGACGACAAACGACGCCTCCCCAAATTTCGGCGGCCCAAACCGCAGCACGGGATTGCGGGAGAAGCCAAAGCCCTCCTTAGGGATACCTAGGGCATTGCGATTGGCCTTGCCATCGCTGTTCTCATCGTGGAGCACCGCCACCGCATAGCTCCCCCCCCGCAGATTCTGGAACGTCACCTGGGCATTGCCCCCCTCAGGCCGCACACATTGGGCCGCCACTGCCCCATTCGGATTGTCTGGAAACCCCCGCCCGCTACTAAATAAACTTACACATACCTGGCCCTTCTGGTTGCGCAGGCCGCTGACATCAACGGTCAACTGACTCCCGACAGCCATCGCGGGCAAGGCCATCACCGTCATACCGACCAAACCCAAACCTAAAACGTTCCAAAAGCCCATACCAGCCTCAAAGGGGAGAGAGATGTTGCCAATTCCTAAGCATTTCTAGAGGTTTTATCACAGTTGAGGTCCCTGGGATGTCTCTGTTGTCGCCATATCCTAGGAATCATGTGATTTCTAGGGACGATCGCTTCCGTTTTTTTGTTCCCCGCGCTACACTGGGATGGAACGACTAAGTTGAACTAGGTATGACTTCGTCTTAGAGGTTTTCATCTAGTTTTAACCCAGGCGATCGGCAAAAGTGAGACAATGATTATCTTGAGATCATTTTTGCGTTGAGCGATCGGGCCAATCGCCTTGATCCTCAATCCCAAAACTAAGCAGAGAGCATAGACATCATGGCATTTGAACAAGCCCCCCTTCCTTTTGACAGCGGTGCCCTGGAAGCATCCGGCATGAAGGCTGAGACCTTTGAATACCACTACGGTAAGCATCACAAGGCCTATGTTGACAACCTCAACAAGTTGATCGACGGCAAGGCAGAATATGCTGGCAAGTCCTTGGAAGAAGTGATCGTCATGACAGCGGGCAATGACGCCACCGCTGGCATTTTCAACAATGCGGCCCAGGTCTGGAACCATTCCTTCTTCTGGAACAGCATTAAAGCGGGTGGTGGTGGTGCGCCCACGGGTGCCGTCGCGGACAAGATCAATGCGGCCTTCGGCAGCTATGAAAAGTTCAAAGAGGACTTCACCGCTGCGGCCACCACCCAGTTTGGCAGTGGTTGGGCCTGGCTCGTGGAAGAAAATGGTACCTTGAAAATCACCAAGACAGCCAATGCTGACAATCCTTTGACCAAAGGACAGAAGCCCTTGCTGACCTTGGATGTCTGGGAGCATGCCTACTACATCGACTTCCGCAATGCCCGCCCTGGCTACATCGCCAACTACCTTGACAAGCTAGTCAACTGGGACTTCGTCGCCGCTAACATGGCTGCCTAGACCGAATGGGTGGGGTTTAGTGATTAAACCCCACCCAAATAACTGCCAAGCCCCCTCCCCTAAGCCGCCATGAGCGATCTCAATAGCCAGGACCTCGCCAAATATATCGAACAGACCGGCGGCATGTCCAAACCCTGGCTGCTCGTCCAGCTCCGGCTGGCCAAACTCAAGGAGCGCCGCAACGAACTGACGGCCCAGGAATATACCCTAGCCCTCGATGATATTCAGCAGGATTTGATGAAATTGGGTCAATGGTGGAAAGGTCAAGAAAAAGATGCCTTCGGTAAGTAAAACGCAACCCATAATGCGGCGCAAACCCCCAGCGCCCGAGGCTATTCCGCTGACGGACCCGCAGTACTATTTCAGCCGCGAACTGAGCTGGCTGGAATTCAATAACCGCGTGCTCCATGAAGCCCTCGACGATCGCACGCCCCTGATCGAGCGCCTAAAATTCCTAGCCATATTCAGCTCCAACCTCGACGAATTTTTTATGGTGCGCATCGCCGCCCTTAAGGAACAGGTCGAAGCCGAGGTCAGCAAACTCAGCATCGATGGCAAAACGGCCTCCGAGCAATTGCAGCTCGTGGGCGATCGCCTGCCACCCATGGTGCTCCAGCAGCATCAGCACTTTGAGCAGAGACTCCGGCCAGAATTGGCCCAGAATGGCATTTATATTCTGGATTACATTGATCTTAGCCAGGAGCAACGGGCCTACCTGCGGCAATATTTTGAGGAGCAGATTTTTCCCGTCTTGACGCCCCTGGCCATCGATCCGAGCCACCCCTTTCCCTACATTTCCAACCTCAGTCTCAATTTGGCCGTAATCGTCAAGGATCAGGTGACCGGAGAAGAGTATTTTGCGCGGGTCAAGGTGCCCAAGGTATTGCCTCGGTTTATTACCTTGCCCGTGGGGACCCAAGTGACCCTGGCCCAGGAGCGATCGACCGTCTGGGCAGCGGTACCAGCGGAGCAGGTGATCGCCCACAATCTGGAGGCCCTGTTTCCAGGGATGGCGATTCAGGAATACTATCCCTTTCGGGTCACCCGCAATGCCGACCTGGATGTGGAGGAGGACGAAGTCGAAGACTTGATGGAGGCCATCGAACAGGAGCTGCGCAAACGCCGGGTCGGCGGCTCTGTGGTACGCCTGGAGGTTTCCTCGGAGCTGCCGGAGGGGTTTCGGCAACTGCTCGTGGAGGAGATGGCTCTGCTGCCCCAGGATGTCTATGAGGTGGAGGGATTGCTGGGGCTGAAGGATTTGATGGAGTTGATGGAGATTCCGCTGCCGGATCTGAAGGACCGAGTCTGGAAACCCGCCACCCACCTCGCCCTCAAGGCTGTGCTGGAAACCGATGTGGATGAGGACCAGTGCGATCGCGATGAAACCTTCTTCACCGTGATGCGGCGGCAAGATTTGCTGGTGCACCATCCCTACCAGTCCTTTACCAGTAGTGTGCAGCGGTTTATTGAAGAAGCGGCCCATGACGAAGCGGTGTTGGCGATCAAGATGACGCTCTACCGCACCTCCGGGGATTCGCCGATTATTAAGGCGCTGATTAAGGCGGCAGAAAATGGCAAGCAGGTGGCGGCCCTGGTGGAGCTGAAGGCCAGATTTGATGAGGCCAATAATATTCTTTGGGCGCGCAAGCTGGAAAAGGCTGGGGTCCATGTGGTCTACGGCCTGTCGGGGCTGAAAACCCATACAAAACTGGTGCTGGTGGTGCGGCGGGAGGAGGGCAAAATCCATCGCTATGTCCATATTGGCACAGGCAATTACAATCCCAAGACGGCGAGGCTCTATACGGATTTGGGATTGTTTAGTGCAAGGCCGGAATTGGGGGAGGATCTGACGGATTTGTTTAATTACCTGACGGGCTATTCGCGGCAGAGTGAGTATCGTAAATTACTCGTAGCTCCGGTGAATCTGCGCGATCGGATGATCGCCATGATCGATCGGGAAATTCAACATTGCCAGGCGGGACGAACGGGACGGATTGTGGCCAAGATGAACGCCCTAGTCGATGGCCGGATGATTGCAGCACTGTATCGGGCCTCCCAGGTGGGGGTGCAGATTGATTTAATTGTGCGGGGAGTCTGCTGTCTGAAGCCGGGATTGGCCGGGATTAGTGATAATATTCGCGTCATGAGTTTGATTGGTCGATTTTTGGAGCATTCGCGGGTGTTTTACTTCCATAATGGCGGCGGCGATCAGGTCTACATTGGCAGTGCCGATTGGATGCCTCGGAATCTCGATCGGCGGGTAGAAGCAGTGGTGCCCGTGGAACAGCCAGACTTGCTCAAGGATTTACAGGAGATTTTGGCGATCATGCTAGCGGACGATCGCCAAAGCTGGGATCTACAATCAGATGGCAGCTATGTCCAACGCCAGTCGCGCCCTGGCCATGAACAATCGGCCCAAACCATCTTTATGGACACAGCCCGAGGCCACTAGGGGGAAATGAACACCATGACTGAACCGATTATTGCCATCGATCGCGTCTGCCACTATTTCGGCAAGGGCAATCTGCGCAAGCAGATTTTGTTTGACATCACAACAAGGATCGATCCGGGGGAGGTGGTGATCATGACCGGGCCTTCGGGGTCGGGGAAGACGACGCTCTTGACCTTAATTGGCGCCCTGCGATCGACCCAGGAAGGCAGTATGCGGGTGTTTGGGTCGGAGCTAAGGCAGGCCTCGGAGGCAAGTCTTGTGGCCCTGCGGCGCAATATTGGCTATATTTTCAGGCCCATAATCTGCTCAAGTCCTTGACGGCCCAGCAGAATGTGATGATGTCCCTGGAATTGCATGAACATTTGACCGCCGTTGAGGCCCGTAGCCGCGCCATGGAAATGCTAGATGCCGTGGGGTTGGGAGATTTTGGCAATGCTTTTCCCGATCAACTGTCCGGGGGACAGAAGCAGCGGGTGGCGATCGCCAGGGCGCTCGTTGCAAACCCTCGGCTGATCCTGGCCGATGAACCCACGGCGGCCCTGGATAAAAAGTCGGGCCGGGATGCGGTGGAGATTATGCGGCGACTGGCCAAGGAAAAGGGGTCGGCGGTGGTGCTGGTCACCCATGACAATCGAATTTTGGACATTGCCGATCGCCTAATCAACATGGAAGATGGCTATCTGGAGTCCTACGGCATGGATCAGGCAGCCCAAATTCAGGCCTCCTCGGCCTAGGCCTTTTCAGCGATTTGGCGGAGGTTGTGGCCCAATTCCATGGGTGAAATTACTAGACTTTTGAAATCCCCCTGAAATTCCTAAAAATGCCCTGTATTAGTTAAGTGTGAGTGAATCACGGGTGTTTTTATAGGTCAATTGTCATGCAGTCTCCGTTCCCATCCCATCAAGCAGCTCCAGCATCGAATTCCCAGGCCCTGCTCAACGCTACAGCGGGTCAATGGTTAGAGATCGCCTATCAATATTTCCAAGGAGACCAGATCGACAAGGCCCTAGAGGCCGCCAATTGGTCCCTCGCCGTGGATATTCGCCAGCCCGAAGCTTGGAATGTGCGGGGCGTGGCCCTGAATTTGCTCAACCAGTGGGACAGTGCCATGGAGGCCTACGATGAGGCCCTGGCCATTGACCATCGCTTTGAGCAGGCTTGGTTTAACCGGGGCGTACTCTTCCAGGAGAGGGGGGCTTGGGCGCGGGCGATCGTCTGTTATCGCCAGGTATTGCGGCTGAATCCTGAGGCCCATGGAGCGGAGAAGCAGTTGGCTAAGCTGGAAAGTGGGTTGGGATTGCATGGACGGACGGACGATCGACCTGTAAAACCTATGCTGTTATCGGCTTAGCCTCTGACTTCGGAGGAAATCTCATGTTGGGTTACGCTGCGCTGCACCCAACCTACGGCACGATCGGCCGTAAATCCAGGTGGGGCTCGATCGAATCGGCCAGCCGATCGATCATCTGTTCCCGCTGCTCCCGGTAGTTGGCAATCCCGGTCGGCAGAGAATGTAAACCCCGCTGCTGACGCAGACGATTGAGCCAAGCGCGCCGCCAGGGGCCATTGTCGAAGATGCCATGCAGATAGGTGCCCCAGACGGCCTGTTCCTGGTCCACCACGCCAAGGTTAGGATCGTCAAACAGGGGTTTAGTCGTGTTGGTTTCTTCTTCAATGGGGCGGGTGCGGCCCTGGTGAATCTCGTAGCCGGAGACGGGCAGATTGTCCTGGGGGAAGAAGGAGGTGACGTTGCGCTGGCGGGCAACTTTCTGGCCCGCGATCACCGTCTTCATGGGCAAGAGTTTTAACCCAGGGAAGCGACCCTCCTGGCCTTCGACGCCTTCCGGATCCGCCACGACCCGTCCCATCATCTGATAGCCCCCACAAACCCCCATCACAGTCCCGCCAGCGGCGACATAGTTTTGGATTTGCTCAGCCATGCCGGACTTGTGGAGCGCCACGAGATCGGCAATGGTGGTTTTTGAGCCTGGAATGATCACCGCGTCGGGGTGGCCGAGGGTGCCCTTGGGGCTGATGTAGCGCAGGGTGACGCTGGGTTCGGCCTCTAGGGGATCGAAATCGGTGAAGTTGGAAATCCGGGGCAGGCGGATCACGGCGATGTTGAGATCGCTGCGATCGCGACTGCTGCGCTGGTCAAATAGACTTAGGGAATCCTCCGCCGGGAAGACCTCATCCATCCAGGGCACGACGCCCAGGACAGGAATCCCAGTGCGTTCCTGGAGCCAGTCAATGCCGGAGTCCAGCAGCGATCGCTGGCCCCGGAACTTATTGATTACGATGCCCTTGATCAGCTCCCGCTCCGGGGGATCGAGCAGTTCGAGGGTGCCGACGACATGGGCGAAGACGCCGCCGCGATCGATGTCGGCCACAAGGATGGTGGGGGCGTTTAGGTAACGCGCCACCCGCATATTGGTCAGGTCGCGGTGCTTGAGATTGATCTCCGCCGGGCTGCCCGCCCCCTCGCACACCACCATGTCAAACTCCTCGGAGAGGCGCTGCAAGGATTCGGTGATCGCCTGCCAGCCGAGGTCAAAGAACTGCTCGTAGTATTCTGAGGCGCTACAGCGTCCGGCCACCTTGCCCTTGACGATGATCTGGGAGGTCATGTCGCCCTGGGGTTTGAGCAAAATGGGGTTCATTTCCACCCAAGGAGTAATTCCGGCGGCCCAGGCTTGGACGGCTTGGGCATAGCCAATTTCGCCGCCATTGGCCGTGACGTAGGAATTGTTGGCCATGTTTTGGCCCTTAAAGGGGGCGACACGCCAGCCGCGACGGGATAGGAGACGACAAATGGCCGTCGTGATCAACGACTTCCCGGCGTGGGATGTGGTTCCGACCACCATGACAGCTTTCATTCAGGACCTCCAGACGGTGAGCGGCAATTGCAATGGGTGCGGACAGACAAAGTTGGTGAAATGCCTATTTGCTTAGCATGACCCCAAAAGGCTAGGCAGTAACGCCAAGGCCCTAAGTCAAGGGAGATGCTAATTAAATTGACAATCGGAACCATCGACACAATGCATTGTATAGCCGATCCCCGAAAGTGGCGGCTGTCCTTGGATTATTCTGCCAGCGTAGGACCACTTGGCGGCCCAGGGGCGTGATCCGAAAGCTATCGGTCAGGCCTTGGCCATCGACTTCCCGGCGCAGGAGACCCACTTTCATCAGCCAGAGCAGTTCTGACTCGGCGGCCAGTTCGCCGATCGCCCTCGACGTATAGCCGTTCTGAAGCCCCTCCCGGCCAGCTATCGACTGGAGCAGAACCCCTTGACGGATCATCGCTTCGTACAGACTGCGCTGAAAGGGGGCCGATCGCATGGCCCGTTCGGCCCGGAGTCGGGTGATGCGGGGATATTGGATGGAGCTGCTGCTGCTGCTGTTGGTCATGGGGTAGGTGGGTCAGGGGAAATAACGATCGCCTATCTAACAATGTTAATACTTCTCGACAAACGGTCCAAATTCTGGGGATTTCGCCTAGGATTGGAACCATAGTAATTTTACGTAGTCTACGACCCCTTAAAATCATGCCCCCGGAATTCCCTGAGACACAAAGGCCTGATGATCAAAATGCATCTGCCGCCCCCATGGACCTCACCCGAGGAACTGCGACGAAGCGCGATCGCGAGAAGTACGATGAGCTGATTGCCGTTGCCATTGCCCTGCTGGGCATCGGCAGTATCCTCTTTTGGGGGCTCAATAGTGGCAACAGGAGTTTTAGCTGGCTGAAGGGTTCGGGCAAGCCGGGCGCCATGGCCCTCAATGGTGGGGCCTCGGTAGGGGCAAATCCCAATGTTGCGCTCAACCCCGTCGCCGCCGTTCCGGATGCAGCGGTGAAGGGCAGTTCAGCGGATCTAGCGGCCAATGTAAAGCCCCAGGGCAATGGCAATGTTGCTGCTAACCTGGGTGCTGGTGCGGTCGCCGGGACTGCCGCCGGATTGTCTGGGCTGGTGCCCAGCGCAGCCCCGAGTGCCACCCAGGGCACCATGGAACCCAAAACCGATGGGAACTCGGAACCTGAAGCCAAGGCTTCGCCGTCCCCCGTACCTGTGCCCTCCGCTGCGGTGGAGAAGACTCCGCCCGCTCCGCCAAAGGCAACGGAATCCCCCTCGGTGGATAAGCCTGGGGAAGCAAAATTCTTTAGTGATGTACCGAAGACCTCACCGATCGCCCCCTACATCGCCGCCATGTCCAGCCGTGGGATTGTGGGTGGCTTTTCGGACAATACCTTTAAGCCCGATGCGCCTGTGACGCGGGGTCAGTTTGCCAGCATGGTGACCAAAGCCTTTGACAAGCCGAAGCTGTTGCAGAAGATGGCCTTTACGGATGTGAAGGACGCCAAGCTTCAGACAGCAGTAGATGAGGCCATCGAAACCGGATTCATGAAGGGCTATCCGAAGGGGTTGTTCGTCCCCGACAAGCAGATCTCCTTTGCCGAGTTGCAGACGGCCTTGGTGACCGGGATGAAACTTGATCCCAAGGGCAATCCCACGGAAGTGTTGGGCAAGTTTAGCGACAGTGCCGATGTGCCGAAATGGGCCACCAGTCAAGTGGCGGCAGCGATCGAATCCGGAATCACCCTCCCAGATGCGACCAAGCTAGATGCAAAAAAAATGGCAACCCGCGCTGATGCCGCCATTTTGATTCACCAGGCCCTAGTCAAAGAAGGCAAAATCCCAGCCATCAAGTAAACCTCTGGTAGGGGCGTGTATCCCACGCCCACAACCTATGCCACAAACAGAAGGGGCGATCGCAAAATCGATCGCCCCTTCCGTCATTCACAATCCAAATCCCTAAACAATCGCCGCCTTAGTCGTATCAATCACCCGATCGATCAACCCATACTCCTTCGCCTCCTCCGCCGAAAGGAAATAATCGCGATCGGTATCCTTCTCGATTTTGCTGATGTCCTGACCACTGCGATCGGCCATGATCTGATTCAGCAAACCCTTAATCCGAACGATCTCCTGGGCCTCAATGGCAATATCCGAAGCCTGACGGCGTCCAGTGCCGCCCAGGGGCTGGTGAATCATGATCCGAGCATGGGGCAAAGCCAAGCGCTTACCCTTGGTGCCAGCGGCCAGCAGGAAAGCCCCCATGGAGGCAGCCAGACCCACGCAGATCGTCACGACCTCCGACTTGATGTACTGCATGGTGTCATAGATCGCCATGCCCGCCGTAACGGAGCCCCCAGGGGAGTTGATGTAGAGGTAGATGGGCTTCGTATTGTCCTCGGAATCGAGGTAGAGCATGTAGGCGACCAGGAAGTTGGCGATGTTGTCATCGACTTCTTCGGTCAGGAAGATAATCCGCTCCCGGAAGAGCCGATCTTCAATGTCGATCCACTGTTCATAGGTGCTGCCGGGCAGTCGGAAGGGGACTTTGGGGACGCCGATAGGCATGGTGGTTCTCCTCTGTGATGGTGTGGGCTAAGCGGCAACGGCGAGTTCGGTGGCGGCTTTCATGGTGGTGACGACGCGATCGATCAAGCCATAGTGCTTGGCCTGTTCGGGGGTCATGTAGAAGGTGCGATCCATATCTGCACTCAGCTTGGCCGGATCTTGCCCAGTGTGCTTAGACATCAGCTCCAAAAGCAGCTTTTTCTTGCCCTGCATCTGCGCGGCACTCACCTGGATGTCCGACGCCTGACCCTGGGAGCCAAACTGCGGCTGGGACAGGATAATCGAGGTGTGGGGCAGACTGGCCCGCTTGCCCTTGGCCCCGGCAGCCAGCAGCAGGGCGGACATGCCCGCCACCTGCCCAAGGGCGATGGTACTGACTTCGGACTTCAAGGTGGCGAGGGTGTCATAGATCGCCAGGCCCGCACTGACGGACATCATCCCAGCGGTAATATCGGCCATGCCTGCATCGATCGGATCGCCAATCGAATTGATGTACAGCGAAATCGGCTTATCGTCCTGGGAGTCCAAATACAGCAGGTAGGAAACCACTGAATTGGCCAGGTTCATGGTCAGGGGCTGATTGAGAAAAACAATCCGCTCCTGGGCCATTCTGGTGTAAATACTCACCCATTGCCAGGAACGACTGCCGGGCAAATTGTAGGGCACCCGTAGGGGCTGACCAAAGGCCATAAAATTATCCTCCCTAGACCATTGCTGGCAGCTGTTTGGGTAAATCCTTCGTGCCTTCTAGGACGCGATCGATTAAACCGTATTCCTTGGCTTCAGCGGGGGTCATATAGAACATGCGATCCATATCCTTGGCCAGCTTGGCCGGGGTCTGTCCCGTGCTATTGGAGAGGATGTCCAGAATAGCTGTCTTGTTGGCGATCACTTCCTTGGCCCGGATTTGGATGTCGGAGGCCTGGCTTTGGCCCATGCCTGTTCGGGGCTGGTTCAGCACGATGGTGGCATGGGGGAGGCTGGCGCGGAAGCCCTTGGTCCCAGAGGCGAGAATCATGGCGGCGGTGCCCATGGCTTGGCCGAGACAGATGGTATGAACCGGGGGCTTAATATATTGCAGGGTGTCGCAGATTGCGAAGGCTTCGGTTTCGTAACCGATGGCGTCCCCGGTGTACCAGGATGTGCCCGTGGAGTTGATGTAGAAGTAGATGGGCTTATCCGGATCGTCAAATTCCAGGTACAGCAACTGCGCCATGATCAAACGGGTGACATCAACGCCCAATTGGCGTTTGTAGTCATCCGAGGACACCAGAGGCAGCCCGAGATAGATAATTCGCTCCTTCAGCAGGAGTGAAGGTAGGTCCGGCGGCGGCGTGCGAAACGAAGCATCGCCGCCATAGTATGGAGACTGAACAGCCTTAATCGGTGAACTCATGCGCGATCCCAAGTAAGTTTTGCAACTATGCTCCATAGTAACCCGCAAATCCTCGCCATGTAAGGCAAACTGTGATTTCCAAAGGAGCGGAGAACCGAACTTCCATGGGAGTGCTTTGGGCCTTTATGCTGGTTCCAAGGAGATTAAACTATGGATAGACGACAGATACTTCAACTTGGATTGGGATTTGTGGGGACAGCCTGGATTTTCCGGACCCTGTTCAAACAAAACCAATTCGCCGCCGCTATGACAGAGGAGACCGCCATGAAACCGACTGAAGAAACATTTGCCGTTGCCAAGACCGAGGAAGAATGGCGCGCCCAGCTCAGCCCTGAGGCCTACCAGGTGCTACGTAAGCATGGGACGGAGCGGCCTCGATCGAGTGAACTCGACAAGGAATACGGCCCCGGTCGCTACGACTGTGCGGGTTGTGGCCAGCAGCTATTTGCAGCGGATACGAAGTTTGATAGTGGGACAGGTTGGCCGAGCTTTTGGCAGCCCTTGGAGGGGGCGATCGCTACGACCACGGACAAGTCTTTGTTCATGACCCGTGTGGAGGTGCATTGCAGTCGCTGCGGCGGACATTTGGGCCATGTGTTCAATGATGGTCCGGCTCCGACGGGGCTGCGCTACTGCATGAATGGGGTTTCGCTGAAGTACGAAAAAGCCTAAGCGGTTTAACGGTACAAAAACGCCGAGGGTTGACGCCCTCGGCGTTTTGTCGTCTCTACATGCTCTGGGATCGCAGAGCTTGACTCTGGGCGATCGTCTGGGGCTTGGCGGCGAGGCGCATTTCGGCGCGGGTCAGGGCGGTCTGCCAGACTTCGTAGCCCTGGGGCGACAGGTGAATGCCGTCGGTGGTCAGTTCGCCTCGAATCATGCCGTCGCTGTCGGTGAATTGCTGGTGCAGATCCAGGTAGGCCACACTATTGCGCTGGGCGATCGCGGCTATCCAGTTGTTGAGCTGGGCGATCCGGCGATTGTCAATCAGCTTTGTGCGGGTGGGCAGGATCGACTGGACGACAATTTGGGCGCCGGGGTTTTGGGCCTGAAGGCGTTGGACGATGCCGTTGAGGTTGCGGAGGATTTCGCGATCGCTGAGTCCCTTTTTGAGGTCGTTTACCCCGGCCATGACGTAGATTGTCTGGGGTTTCGCTTTAGCAAAGGCGGACAGACGGTTCAGGATGCCGCCCGTGGTGTCGCCGGAGATGCCTTGGTTGAGCCAGATATGGTTACCAGGGAGCTGCTGTACGGGGTACCACTGGCTGAGGGAGTCGCCGACAAGGACCGCCATGGAGCGCGATCCCTGGCCCCGTCCGGCGGCGCGGGCTCTAGGCAAGCAGCTTGCGCCACTGCTCGTAGGTGGGTTGGCCCTGGGCTTGGCTCCAGACCTCTTGGTAGCTGTTGGCGGGGAGTCTGGTGTAGAGGCGGCCAGCCTTAAGGGCGGTGAGACGCTGGTAGTATTGCTGAATGCCCGATCGCGGTATGGCCGGAGCCACAGGGGCGAGATCCAGGCTCTCGGGCCGTTGGAAGAGCGTCGCCGAATTGGTGGGCACCTGGAGGCGCTGATTGGGGAGGGGACGATTGGGGCTGTAGCTGCGCTTTGCGGTCGGTCGGAAAACCTTCGCGGTGTCCGTCGGAGGCGTGGTAAGAGTAGGAGGAGCAGAGTAAGTCTGAGTCATGGGGGAGGGGGCTTCCACAAAAGCTTCTGTACCCAATAACAAGACTTTTTCTGCCAATCAGGAAAATCTTCTGCAAAGAGGTATTTCCACGTAGGATCCCCCTCTTGTTTATCTTGTTAAAGCGAAGTCATTTCGACTATGATTTAACTAGATGGATTCCGTTAGTCACATTTTTCTAAAACGTCAGTGAGGTAACAAACCATGGCAGCTATGAATATTGGAATGACTGACGAAGCCCGAGCGGAAATTGCGGCGGGATTGTCGCGGCTATTGGCCGATAGCTACACGTTGTATTTGAAGACCCACAATTTCCATTGGAATGTTAAGGGTCCGATGTTTAATACATTGCATTTGATGTTTGAAACGCAATATACGGAGATGGCCTTGGCGGTGGATTTGATCGCTGAGCGCATTAGGGCACTGGGGTTTCCAGCACCGGGTACCTATAGCGAATATGCGAAGTTGACCACGATTCCTGAGACATCAGGGGTACCCAAGGCCGAAGAGATGATTCAGCTTTTGGTGGAGGGCCAGGAGTCGGTGGTGCGGACGGCGCGATCGATTTTCCCCGTTGTAGATGCGGCCCATGATGAGCCTTCGGCGGATCTGCTGACCCAGCGGATGCAGTTGCATGAGAAGAATGCTTGGATGCTGCGGAGTCTGCTGGAATAGTGAATGAGGGTGCGATCGCATTTCATTCGATAGGTTTGAAAGGCGATCGACCATCCGTTTAGATCACCCATTGCGGCAGGCGCCCATTGGCCTGAATCAAACGCCCCGCTGCTTGGCCGTCAATGGCGGCACTAAACAGGAAGCCTTGGCCCAGGACACAGTCTAGGGTCTGAAGGTGACTTTGCTGGGAGAGGGTTTCGATGCCTTCGGCGATCACGGCCATGTTCATCTTTTGGGCTAGATGCATGACAGCCTGAACGATTTCGAGGCTTTTGGGATCATTGTCTAGGCTTTGGGTGAAGGAGCGGTCCAATTTGATGGCACTGATCGGAAACTGCTTGAGGGTAATGAGCGAGGAGTAGCCCGTACCAAAATCATCCAGGCTGAGTTGAATGCCCTGGGCACGGAGCTGGGCCAGCAGATTGCCCATGGAGGCGGATTCCTCCATCATCACACTCTCTGTAATTTCTAGGGTGAGGCAGCTGGCCTGGATTTGAGTGGTGCTTAGGGTCTGTTCAACCATGAATAGAAAGCCGGGATTCTTGAGTTGCAAGCTAGAGACGTTGACACTCATGGATAGCGGAATTTCTGCGTCTATTTCCTGATGCCAGGTTTTGAGCTGGGCGCAAGCTTCCGAGAGGACCCAAGCACCGATCGGAATAATCAAGCCCGTCTCTTCGGCGAGGGGAATAAAATCGTCGGGGGTGACGAGTCCTCGACTGGGATGGCGCCAGCGCAGCAATGCTTCAAACCCGGTGATTTTCTGGCTGCGCAGATCGATAATCGGCTGATAGTGGAGAACGAACTCTTGGCATTCTAGGGCCTGCTTGAGTTCAAATTCCAGCCGAAACTTAGGGACAATGCAGGCTGCAATATCAGTATTGAACACCTCATAGCAGCCCTGCCCCCGTTTTTTGGCGGCGTACATGGCGAGATCCGCATCCCGGAGTAGTTCTTCCGGGATATGATAGTCGTCATTGCTAATGGCAATGCCGATACTAGCGGTGGTAAAAATTTTCTGGTTTTCCCAGGGGATCGGTGCGGAAAGGGCGATTTCAATGCGCTCAGCGATCTGGGTGGCATCTTGTATGCTGTGGATATTATTGAGGCAAATCACAAATTCATCCCCGCCAAGGCGGGCAATCTGATCGCTAGGCCGCAGGCAGAGTTCGAGGCGACGGGCAATTTCCGTCAGTAGGCGATCGCCCGCTATATGTCCAAGGCGATCGTTGGTGGTTTTGAATCCGTCTAGATCCAAGAACAGGACCGCAAATAGGTAGCTCGGATCGAATTGGGTTTTGGCAATGGCCCCTTCAAGCTGAGTCATCAGGGCGGCCCGATTGGGCAAGCCTGTCAGGGCATCATGGAAGGCACTGTAGGTGAGTTCCTCTTCGCTACGCTTGCGTTCGGTAATGTCGCGCAGGGTGGCAAGATAGGCAAAGGCCCCTTCCCAAAGGGTACGGGAGAGCTTCATTTCAATGTTGCGGGTGGCCATGCCGCGCTCGGTCTTGCAGAGCATCTGAATTTCGATGGTATCGGTCATCTTGCAGGGCAAACGCATATCGAGGCCGAGCAGATCCTCCATCGGGTAGCCAAACAGAATTGAAGCGGCGGCATTGGAAAACAGCACAATGCCTTCTCGGTTGAGGATTAAAATGCCATCGGCGGTGCCGTTAACGATCTGCTGCAGTCGCGCTTCGCTCTGGCGCAGGGTGGATTCAATGATCTTATGTTCAGTGATCTTTTTCTGAAGGGCCGCATTCATTTCTAGTAATGCAGCCGTGCGGAGGTGGACTGCTTTTTCTAGTTTTTCGTCGGAGCTAGAAGTATCTGTGAACTTGCCGTTGGTTCGAGATTCAATAGACAATCGATTTTCATGGAACTGAGCTTCATTTCGCATAGCTATTTAAGTTTCCTTAGATCGGGAGGCATTCTGCAAAGAGGCGTTGGGGTAGGTTAATATCACAACTAATTGCCTTTATTTTATTTAAAATTACCCTGCAGGGTTTTACCAACGCTTTTTATTTCTAGAAGACTAGGAGCACACTTAAATCTCTTCAAGAAATTATGCCCAGGCCTTGCTCAAATCAGAACAGGTCAAAAGTTAAGAGAATCTTACAAATGCCCAACTTTTTGATCCTCCAAGTTTAATTCATAAGAATTCCTAATCAAAATCAACCGATGCAATTAGCAAATCTAGGATAAATACGGTCATTCTGTAGAAAAACACCATGAAGCGCTGAGCGATGAGGGCAGCGGGATCGTTTAAAACTTTACATTTCATGGCGCCAAACTGGGTAACCTATGGTTAAAAGCGCTACCCGCCCTTTTAACTACCCAGGGACATGACCACCCAGCATCTTACCCAATCTCATCTCTATATAAGGCTTTCAGGCCTCATCATCCAGACGATCGCCCTAGTCACCCTGCTGACTGGCTGCCAGTCCAGGGTATCCGATCAGCAGCTCAAAGCCTGGCACCAGGAAGCTGTGGCCGAAAACGATCGCCTCACCCAGATCCAGTCCGCCGATCTTAGTAAGAACTGGCGTCTCACCGTCCAAGGCCAAGTCAACACCCCACTCACCCTCACCTGGCCCCAAATCCAAGCCAGCGCGAAAGACAGCTTCAATAGTCTCAAACCCTATCCCGATAGTCCCAGTACCCCTTCTAACTTTCGCGGGATTTCGGTCAATAGCTTGCTCGATCGTGCCGGGGTCCAAGCCGGGGCCACGGAGGTGACCATTGTGGCCTCGGATGCCTACTATGCCACCATGCCTCTTCGGGAATTTGTCCGCCAAGAGGGACTTTTGGCGATCGAAGAGAACGGTAAACCAATTCGGCGCACGGATGGTGGACCGTTGCATTTAGTGTTTAATCACGGTGCCAAGGACCAAGAGGTCAAAGCTGTCCGCAATGAGTGGGTTTATTATGTAACCCATTTAATTATTGGGACAGAACCCCTTCGGCTGAAGGTAGGCAATGCAAAAACCCTGAATCGATTTGACTTAGAAAAGCTTCCCCGCCACACCATGACAACCTTTGTCGGCTATAAAATCGGCTGGAGTGCTGAGCCTGTAAAGCTGGTCGGGGTGAAGCTGAAGGATGTACTCGACAGTCTAAACCTACAGCTTCCAACCAATGCCTTGATTAAGGTCCATCGCAAGGCCATGATCCCCAAGGAGGCACAAAAGACAGTGGTCCTGTCCGCCGATATACTCAAAAGCTGTGACGTGATGCTGGCCTATGGTTGGGGACCCGAAGCCCAAAATATCCCAGCTAGCAAAGGCGGTCCCCTCACCCTTGCCTACGGAAAAAATTGCACCAGCGACGCGGTAAAAAACCTAGCTTGGCTGCCCTTTGTCGAATCGATTACGGTGGAACCGGAGGTCAAGCCATGAGAACATTTGCCTTTCGATCGATCCAGACGCGGATTGTCCTGGCGATCACCCTATTAACCCTAATGGTCGTCACCGCCATGGTTTCTGTCTGGGCCAATACGGAAAAAGAGTTCTATCGCAGCCAAAAAATCCAACAGGCCCAATCCTTCGCCGCCACCTTTGGCCAGAGTCTCCAGTTGGAACTCGGGGAGAAAAACTGGGCCAACATGCGCATTAAAATGAACCTCCTGATGCAGAGCAACGACGACTTCGTCTACGTCATGGCCGACGATCACCAGGAAAACCACCAAATCGTTGCGGCGGCCCCCGCGAATCTGGCGGGTCAATACATCACCGATCTCGTCCCCGTCTCGGTCAGCAAACGCGCCATCCACTTTGACAAACCACCCCTCACCACCAGTCTTCAAGCTCGCATTGCCGAAACCTATCTGCTCCGAGACATCGAATTTCCAGCCGGGAAAATCCGTGCCCATCGAGGTGAACGGATTATCGAAGCCGCCATCGATATTCCCAATTCCAACAAACTCGATGCCGTCAGTGGCACCTTCCGCGTGGGCATTACGCTACGCCATCTAGAAACGCAGATTTTTAACGCCATTAAAAAAACATTGATTGTGGGCATTGTGGCACTCTTTGTGGGTATGCTTTCTGCCTATTACCTGGGCTGGATCTTAAGTCAACCGATTCTGCGTCTCCGGCAGAGTGCGGCCAAAATTGCCGCTGGTGACTTGAATTATCGGGCACCGATTAATCGCAGGGATGAAATTGGTGCCCTAGCGCGATCGTTCAACGAGATGTCCGACTCCCTCCAAGCCTCCTTTGGCAAACTCCAACGAACCCTCGATTCCTTCGAGCGCTTTGTCCCAGCTAAATTCCTCCAAGTCATCGCTCCTAGGGGGATTGAGAACATCACCGTCGGGGAATATGCCAAATACAAGATGACAATTCTATTTTCTGATATCCGAGGCTATACCTCCCTATCCGAAACCCAAACCCCCGAAGAAATGTTTATTTTCCTCAATGAGTACCTTGCTTGTATGGGAAAGGCGATCGATCAAGAAGGTGGATTTATTGACAAATATATTGGTGATGCGATCATGGCCCTATTCGATGGGACCCATGCGGACGGAGCCTTACGGGCAGCGATCGCCATGCAGGAGGCCCTGGTTGTATTTAATCAAAAGCGTGTATCCCAGGGGTTACCCACCATCGCCTGCGGCGTCGGCATCCACCGAGGTGAAGTGATCATGGGCACCGTCGGCTTTTCTTCCTGCATCGATTCCACGGTAATTGGGGATGCTGTCAATGTTTCTTCCCGCGTTGAGGGCCTCACCAAGACCTATGATTGCAAAATCCTTGTCACCGACGCTATTCTAAAGGCGCTCAAGCATCCACAAAATTTCGATCTAGCCCTCGTAGACGAATCCGTTAAGGTCAAGGGCAAAGAACTCTCGGTCGGTCTCTACCGACTGAATATTTAGTCCTCTAACCTAAGAGCTATTCCTCTAGCTAGTTGTGCGAAGTCCAGCCCGTGAGTAAGAATGAGGGAATTCGTTCCCTTGTTGCTGGCGCTGCTATGAATTCCCTACCCCAACAGAACCGCTTTTGCTTTCCCGATAGTCTACGGGGACTGGCGGCCCTCTGGGTCTTTGGTCAACATCTTTGGGTCGATCGCCACACGGAGCACCTATTTCAATTGCTCCCGAGTGGGGTGAATCGAGTGGTGTTTCAGTTTGGCTATTTGGGGGTGCCGATCTTCTTTGTGATGAGTGGTTTCTTTATGGCGCATTCGCTGCGTCAGACTCAAGTGACTTGGCGATCGTTTCAATCCCTTCTGCTGAAGCGCTTCCTGCGGCTTAGTCCAGCCTATTATGTCTCGATTATCTTGGCGATTGGATGCGCGGCGATCGCGGCCCACTGGCGAGGTGCGCTCTATTCCTTACCGAGTTGGAAGGATTGGCTCACCCACCTCACCTACCTGCAAGGCATCTTTCCTTCCAGCGTGATTAACGGCGTCTATTGGACCCTTTGCGTGGAGTTTCAGTTTTATCTGGTCTTTTGCCTTTTGTTGGGCGTGGCACAATGGCTAAAACAACGGTGGGAATGGCCACAGGCACCAGTCGTGGTTTTTAGTATTGCGGCCCTAGGGTCTAGCCTCTGGCCAGCCAAGGTTTTGACGGATACATTTCCGATGCCAGGTCTATTTTTACCCCATTGGCACAGTTGTTTACTCGGGGCCTTTGCCTATTGGCTCTGGCAAAAGTCCTGCCCAACGGCAGTTTTCTATGGGTATGTCGGACTGCTGGGCTGTACAACGATCGCGACGCGCTCCCTGTTCACGGGCGTTGCCCTGCTGACTGCTATGGGTCTGGTATGGGTAGGCAGTCGCGATCGCATGGGTACCACGATGAATTGGCCTTGGTTGCAGTTTGTGGGGCTGACTTCCTACACGCTGTTTCTCACCCATGAACCTTTGCTGAAGCTGCTCTTCCCGATCGAGCATCGCTGGTTGGGTGAAGGGGTGGCGATCGATCTTGTATGCATTGTGGTCAATCTGCTGCTCTGTCTTGGATTGGCCCAATTTCTGCAATGCTGGGTGGAAAAGCCGAGTATTCGCTGGAGTCAGGAGATTCCCCAAAAATTAGGCCACTGGATTAACACCTAGCAAGCTATGATTCGGGAAGGATCTGCTATCCCTCGGGGCTGAGCCATGGGGGCTGACCCAGGGACTAATAGTGATTGTCATCAGCATGTTTCAAGCCACCTTGCGATAAATAGCGCAGAGGCGACTGGGTTTGAAAATCTTGGCTTGGAACATGAAGTTGGGTGGCACATGGACAATCACATGATCCGCAGAGGTATGGAATTTCTCAAATTCTGCCAGCATCCCCTTTGGCGTCTCAGTGCTGTAGGGCAAAGGCTGAAACAACAGTTCCGTAAATTCCACTTGGGCAAACCCGCTATTCGTCGAAATCTGCTGAAGAAACGTTGGCTGCATCAGTAGTCCAAACAACGCTGTCTTCGCCTCCGAACTGAGGGAAAACTGACCATCGTAGGTTTCAATGATTTTGAGGCCCATGGGGTGCTGACCAAGAAATAGGTAATCCTATAACTTTAGTCTGAGGTGGCGATCGGCCCCCAAAACTACACACTGCTTAATGTCTCCAATCTATACCCTGGAGTAGATTTTCACGAAAGCTTGCCATACTACGATCGCCGCAGTTTATACCAAACCGCTTTGAATAGGTACAGATCAGATTGCCAAAAGTCTTACGCAGCAGTAATTGTAGCTAGGACGATCTGTATCATTTTTTAGGGTGTTTGGTATTACGTTATTGCCCATCACCCATGACCATCGGTAATGGCAATAAATTGGCTCTCACCCTAAATCCCTCTCCCCAGAGAGAGGGATTTTGAGGTTTTGCTGGCTTCTTGTTCTATTATTTGCGGTTCCCATTTTTCTAGGATTGCGGCATTGGCTACATTGCCGATCACGTTAAGTAGGGTGTGGAAACTGTCCATGAGGCGATCGACCCCTGCTAGTATTGCTACCCCTTCTAAAGGCAAACCCGCTGCGGTGAAAATTGTGGTCATCATGACAATCCCGGCTCCGGGGATTCCAGCGGTGCTAAAGGAAACCAAGAGCGTACTCAAGGCGACCGCAGACAGTAAACTTGGGGTGAGTTCAATGTCATAGAGCTGGGCGATGAACAGAGCATTAAACGCCTGTCCCACGGCCATACCATCGCGTTTCAGGGCGGTTCCCAGGGGAATGGCGAAACTGGCGATGGCGCTAGACATTCCATAGTTCTCCTGGGCGTTTTTTAATGCGATCGGTAATGCTGCATTAGAACTAGCGGTGCCAAACGCTAGGGACAGGCTAGGGAAGAGGCTACGGAAGAAATTTAGGGGATGACTGTTGCAGAGTTTTAATATCACTGCATAGAACAGAATCATTAGGGTAATTGCGCCAACGACACCGACCATATAGGTGGCGAGTTTGAGTAAAATACCGATGCCTTGGACGGCTATTACCGAGGCCAGTCAGGGACAAAACCCGACGGGGCGAGGTAGAGGATTAAATATAAAATCTCTTCGCTGATGGTGTAGATGCTTTCAATTAAGGCCACGAAGGGTTTAGCTTTGTCTGCGGCTTTCTGGATGCCGATGCCGATGATCGCGCCGGAGAGGATGGTTTGGAGGAGGTTGCTGTTGCTGAGGGCTTGTAATGGGTTGGTGGGGATGAGTTCTATTAGCCAGGTGAGGAGGTCGGGGGCTTGTTGGGCGGTGAGGGTCGCTTTAGTGGTGATACCGACCATACCGTTGCCGGGGTGAAGGACAATGGCGCAGGTTATGCCGAGGGTGACGGCGATGCTGCTGGTGAGAAGGTAGAGCGTGAGAAGTTTTAGCGTGTAGCGTCCGACTTGGGCGGCGTCTTGGATGCGGGTAAGACCTAGGATGAGTGAGGAGAAGACGATCGGGACGACGACGAACTGGATAAGTCGCAGGAAGGCTTGTCCGAGGGGGGCGAGGAGGTAGTGATCAACTGGGATGATGTAGTCAGGAAAGATCTCATGGAGTCCGGATCCAAAGAGGATGCCTGCACCGAGGGCGAGCAAAATGAAGGTGGAAAGGTTCATCGATTTCAAGTAGGGAAACGTATCCGTACCCTAGCAAGGAGTGGGACTGAATTTTGTAGCAGATTGTACCCCCTTACCTGATATCCGACCGATTACCCTCCACCCAAACCCAAGAACAACTGCCTCTCTGTCAGACCCATGCGATCGCGCTGAAGTTGGTGATTTTGGAATGGCGATCGATCGCTACCAAAACAATGCCCTGCTTAATGTCTCCAATCTCTACCCTGAAGTAGATTTTTCAGTCAAAATTGACATGCTAGAATCGCCGATGCTCGCGTAGTTTCAGGATTTATCATGCGGCGTGATTCTATCTTTTATTCCCTGTTCAATGGATCGCCCAGTTTGCTGTTTGATCTTTTGGCAGAGGTTCCCGATTCGGCAGATCGCTATCGGTTTGAGTCAGTAGCGGTGAAGGAACCCACGTTCACGATTGATGGGGTCTTTCTGCCTCCAGAGAGTGACCCACCTGGAGTTGTCTTCTATGCTGAAGTGCAGATGCAGAAGGATGAACGGCTTTATGAGCGGATGTTTGGGGAGTCGATGGCGCATTTCTATCGCAACCGGGACTATTACTCGGATTGGCAGGCGGTGGTGATTTATAGTTCGCGATCGATGGAGCAGACAGACACCCATCCCTATCGGGCGCTACTGAACAGCGACCAGGTGCATCGGATTTATCTCAATGAGTTGGGGGCGATCGAGACTTTGCCCTTAGGTGTGGCGGCGATGGTGCTGACGATCGTCAAGGAGTCTGAGGCTCCGGAGAAGGCGAGGATGCTTCTCCGGCGGGCATCTCAGGAGGTCTCGTCATTGCCCGTCAGACAAGGCATAATAGAGGTGATCAATACGATCATTTCGTACAAGTTTACTAAATTATCGCGAAAGGAGATTGATGCGATGCTGGGTACTAAATTTGAAGAGACTAGGGTTTTCCAGGAAGCACAGGAAGACAAAGCAAAGGCGATCGCACTCAAGATGCTTCGTAAAAGCATGTCCCTAGAGACAATTGCCGACATAACTGACTTGACGATCGCCCAACTTCAAGAACTCCAAGCCCAAGTGAGTTAGAAGATGATCGAACCCTTGTTCTAGTTTGCTTGTAAGAGGAGGTTGACGCAATGCTCGCTATTAAATTTGGGGTTTGTCAAGGATTTTGTGTCAGGGCTGAAATCAAGTAGGCATGCGGCCTTCAAACTCGATCGCGAAACGGTTTAAAGCGCTCTTCCAATCACGAATGGGCATGTTCCACTTTTTAGAGATGTTGTTCAAGGCCAGGAAGATTACTTTCATAGGGGATTCATCGGTGGGAAAGTGTCTGTGGTTGCGAAGTACTTTTCTAAGGGTCATATTGACAGATTCAATGGCATTGGTGGTGTAGATCGCTTTGCGGATGTCTTTTGGGAAGGCAAAGAAGGGAATGACTTGAGGCCGATCGCCCCAATTCCCCTTAAGATTTTGTTGGCAAATGGTCTGCTGCGCTGCTGCCCTGCCTGGGGTTAAAACCCAAGGCTAATAGCTAAAACCAGCTAAAGCAGGTTGGAAGAGCAGAAAGCGGAGGCTCCCCTTTTGATAGCTGAAACATCTGCCGTTCAAAGGTTTAACTCGTTTTCAACGGGTTTCTGCTGTTAGCCTGGGATTTTAACCCCAGGCGGGTTACACGATCGCCCCAAATCTCCCCCACACCCAAACGCCCCGCGATCGCAAAATCCCCCGGCTCGGTCCCCCCAAACTTGGGGGCCAGGGGGCCTCTTTAAACCGCCCCCATCCCCGACTTCCGATGCAACACCGCCGTCACCCCCTTCGGCTCAATCACCCGCCCCTGATTCACCACCGCATACACCAACCAGTGATCCCCACAATCCAACCGATTTTGCACCGTACACTCCAGATACGCCAACGCCTCCTGCAACGCCGGAGCCCCACTCCGCGTCACCTCCATCGCCACATTCTCAAACGGATCAGCCCCCGCCACCAACTTCTGGAAATGCCGCCGCAGACTCCCACCCTCCCGCAACACATTCAACACAAACTGATCCCCCGCATGATCCAACGTACCCTCCACCAACTCCTTCGGCAAAGCCACCGTCAACCCCGGCGGATTAAACGTCGCCTGGGACACCCAAGACGTCAGCACAGCCATCTTCATATCCCCCCTTGCCAGCGTCGCCACACAAAGCGACCCCACCACCCGCCCGATCGCCTGCTCCGTCCGACCACCCTCCTGCGCCCCTTCGGAGCCCGCTCCTTCTGCGATCGCTTCAGCGCCAAAGCAAAATTCTCCCCCGCCTTCGTACAATCTGACAGCGCCTCAGGTGTCGGCTTAAACTTCACCCGCAACGTCTCAAACCCCAACGGATACCCCGCATTCACCAGCTTCGTCTCCAACAGATCCACCGCCTCCCCACTCCAGCCATAGGACCCAAACACCCCCGCCAACTTCGTCTTAGAAGCATTCGCCAAAATCAACCCCAACGCCGTCTGAATCTGCGTCGGCGCATGGCCCCCCAGCGTCGGCGACCCAATAATAAAACTATCGCACTGCTCCACCGCCGCCGCGATCTCCACCGGGTCCGCATACTCACAATCCAGCGACTCCACATAGACCCCAGACTGCGTGAGACCCAGCGCGATCGCCTGAGCCATCATCCCCGTATTCCCATAGGCCGACGTATACATCAACACCACCGACAACGCCTTCTGCTTCTGATTCGTACACCAATCGCGATAGTCCATAATCAAGCGACTGACACTGAAGCGCGCGATCGGACCATGCCCCACCGCCAAAATCTTCGGCTGACACAGAGCCACCTTATCTAAGGCATCATCCACCTGCTTCGCCTGGGCCGCATGGATCGTATCGAAATAATGCTGGCGATCGTCCCCAAGGGCCTTCCAATTCTCATCAAAAATCGCATCCCCACAAACATGCGCCCCAAATAACTTATCCGAATAGAGCACCTGAGTTGCCGGATCGAACACCATAATCCCATCGGGCAAGCGCGGTGTCGGCTTCGTGAATATTTTCAATTCATGGCCTTCCCCGATATCAATAATGTCTCCCGATCGCACCACCAAAATTTCCAATTCCAAATCTGGTATCGCCGCCTTCAGTGTATTGGCCGCAGGTTTCGAGCAGACAATCTTGGCCCGGTACGTCAACGGAATCAGCGCCTTCAGCGTAGCAATCCGATTCGCATTAACGTGAGTGAGAATAATATATTCCACCTGCTGATAATACTCATGCTGCTGAAAGCCATCAATGAATAGTTCCGTAAACGATTCCCCCGGCGGATCGATCAGCGCCACTTCCCTTGCCTGAATCAAATAAGTATTAACAGTCGTACCCTGCCCCCGCGAATACTCCGCCTCAAACTTCAGCCGATCCCAAGTCCGCGATCGAAACACCGTCGTCTTCTGGGCGATCTCACCCACCTGAACATCCCGAGAACGAGCAGCAGCAGTTACAGTCATGACGTCATACTTCTAATAGGGCAACCGAAAGCAAACCACCAATCCACCATCTCCCCCAGTTCAAAGCCCCCAAACTATAGCCTTTCAGGCATTCAAGAAAGGGGGTTGGAGGCCTCTTCCCAATCTAATAATGATTCCCAACCTTCCGATGATGCACCGCCGTCAACGCATCCAAATTAGAAACCCGACCCAAATCAACGATCGCATAGACCAACCAATGATCACTACATTCCATCCTTGTAACCACCTCGCATTCCAAATAGGCCAGAGCATCCGTCAAAATCGGCGACCCATTCACCGCCACCTCCGTCTCAATATCGGCAAACCGATCGGCCCCCGGCGCAAACCGCTTCAGAAAATGCTTCATTAAGGTCTGGTAGTTCCCCTCCTCCAAAATATTCAACACAAACCGATCGCCCACCTTCATCAGCGACTCGATCGCCCGATCCTTAGCAACGGCGATCGTCAACCCCAACGGCTTCACACTCGCCTGCGACACCCAAGAGGCCAGCATCGCACTCTTCACATCCCCCTTCTGGGCCGTAATAATATAAAGCCCACCGCTCAGACGCCCCAATGCCTTATCCAGGTCATTATCCAGCGCCTTCATCTGCTTCACCGCCTTATCCCGCGTCAGCCACTGGCCCAAATCCGTACCCGACTCCTCACAGAGCTGATAGGTCGCCTCCGTCGGCTCCCCCGTAATCCGAATCGGCACAAAGGCCTCCGTAATTCCCAAGGACTGAATCCGACTGCGCAGCGTATCCACAGGTTCATCATCCCCACCCGCCGACTCATACATTCCCACAGCCTGCTTCGGTCCCGCCGTCGCAATAATCGTACTCAGCAACGTGCCCACCTGGGACCCCAACTCCCCTGACTGCGGCGGCATCGCGATCACAATCCCATTCGCCATCGAGGTATATTCCCTGACTTCTACAGGCTCGGCAAACCGCAGATCGATCGCCTCCACAATCACCCCAGTCTTAGCAATCCCCCGTTGAATCGCCTCCCCGAGCTTTTCACCCTCGCCATAACCCGACGTATAGAAGAGCGCCACATTCGTCGCAATCTTCACCTGGTCCTGGCTCCAGGTTTGATAACGCCCCACCAATTCCGCCACATGATTGCGAATCAAAGGACCATGGCCCGTCGCGATCGTCTCAATCCCCGGCAAATCCCCCATCCGCTTAATCGCCGACAGCACCGATCGCGCATTCGGCCCCATCAGACAGTCATAGTAAATCTTGTAATCCGGCCCAATCAACGCCAAATCCTCATCAAACAACTGGTCATCACAGAAATGCATCCCAAAGGCATCACAGGTAAACAGATGTTTCGTCCTATGGTCATAGGTAAAATCGTATCCGGCCAATGCAAATTTGGAGCCGTGCAAAACTCCAACTCATGGCCATTGCCCAAATCCAGCTTATCGCCGCTCTTTACCTGCACTGACTTATATTCCTGATGCACCAACTCGCCCAGGAACTGGTGGGCCACCTTCGCCGCATAGACCACAATCTCTGGATTCAAGGCCAGTAGATCCTTAATCAAACCACTATGATCCGGCTCGGTGTGGCTAACGATTAAATAATCAATTTTCTTCGGATCAATCAACCGTTGCAATTCCGGCAGAAAGGTATCCCGAAACTTCTCATGGGAGGTATCAACCAAAGCAACCCTCTCGCCCCGAATTAGAAAGGCATTGTAGGTCGTGCCATTTTCTAGCGGGAACTCAATATCAAAGCGATCGCGATCCCAGTCCAGGGACCGAATCACCGTCGTATCAACGGCAATCTCTGAACTTTGAATCGTCAACCGAGTTTTCTTGGGACGAGCAATGGAAGCAACCATAGAGAATCAACCTCCCAATCGGGCTATGAGCGTGTTTCTATATTATGCCTTGTCTGATAGGAGGATTGCGAATTGTAACGATTGCGATCGCCAAGGTCATCAATCAGCTCCAGCTATACAACCCCACCCATCATCTCAAACTCCCCCTTCAGCCTTCCTCCTTCAGCCTTCCTCCTTCACAGCTACCTCCACCCTCTGCCCAATCCTCGGCTCCGTCCCCTTCATCAGCCGCCCCACATTCGCCCGATGCAGCCAAATCACATAGGCCCCCATGACGATCGCAAACAGCAAATAGGCGATCGGACACCTAAACCCCCAAAACGCCACCGCCACCCCAATCACCGCCAAGATCGAACTCAGCGACACAATCCGACTCACCAAAGCCGACAGCAAAAACACCCCCAACCCAGCTAGCGCCACCCGATAGTCCATGGCCAGCAGCACCCCCAGACTCACCGCCACCGACTTGCCCCCCTTAAAGCCCAGCCAAACCGACTTACTGTGACCAATGATCGCCGCCACCGCCGCCGCCACAATCAGCACAGGCTTCCAGACCGCCAGGTCATAGCAGGTCTTCAAATCCGGCGACAGCTTCGCCGCCACAGCATCGGGCTGCGTCAAGAGGAGACTGATCACATCGCGTTGCGCATCATCGAGGGCACAGACATGTTCCCCAAACCAGTTGTAGAGTAAATACATCGCTGTGATCGCCCCAAACCCCTTCAGCACATCCAGCAGCAGCACCGTAATGCCCGCCTTCTTGCCGAGGGTCCGCAGTACATTCGTCGCCCCCGTCGAACCCGAGCCTTCCTTGCGAATATCAATGCCCTTCAGCCACTTCGCCGCCAGGTACCCAAACGGGATGGATCCGAGCATATAGGCCAACAGCAACGTCAGCAAGACAGGCAGCACGATCGACACCATAGTTCCAGGCCAGTCAGAAACAGCGCCCCTAGAATATCAGGTCTCTGGGCCAACTTATGAGAAATAGGAATAACCCTGGCCAGGGTTTGAACCACTGTTGGAACCGTAGCTGGAGCTGTAGTTTGGGGTATTCAGGGACTGGGGATTGGGCACGAAGGCCAGCCATAGGGGGAACTGGAGCAGCGACAGGTTAATCAGCTCCTCGGTTTCGTCGATGATGATCAGCGGCAGGTTGCCCTCCTTTTGGAGGCGATCGGCCCGCTGCACTATAGGTTCTGCATATTCAAACAGCAGGAGACCGCGATCGCCCCCGAAGTCGTTGCGGCTGACACCCAAGCAGTCCTGCAAACCCCGTCGCCATTCGCCCAGGCGTTCTGGGCCGTTGACGAGAATCATCGGACGGAGTTTTTGCCCGTAGAGGTTGTAGAGGATGGAGATGACAGCGGAGGAGATGAGGATGTTTTGTAGCCTGGAGCCTAGGGTGCGGATGGAGCCGCGTCCGCCCTGCTCGAAGAACCAGGATTCCACGGCGTCGGAGGGGGCCTGCTCGAAGGTGCGGCGGAGTTTCCAGGGGGGGCCGTAGTAGTCGGGTTCGCTGCGGAAGATGGCGAGTACATTGCGGATTTGATCGGCCTTGTTTTTGTAGGCGGCCTCGGCCAGTTGGACTTGGCTCAGGTCGGCGGGTTGGTCCTCGGTGGGTTTGGTCATCACCGGGTTGTAGTCGATGGTCGGTACAGTGGTAACCGTTTGGACCAGCTCTAGTTTTTCGGCGGCGATCGCCAAGTCCTGCAAGCTCCCAACCAAGTAATCTTTAAAGCTCTGCACCCGCACCGCCACTTCCTGGGACTGGCCCGCGAAGGTGCTCTGCATCTCGGCTTTGATCCTTTCCTGGCGGCGTTCTAGCTGCTCGACGGACAGAGTGAGGGCCTGTTTGCGGCGTTCGAGATCGCGCAGGTTGTCCTTGACGAGGAGGTTGAAGGACTCCTTGAGTTCGGTGATTTCGATCGTCAGGCTGTCGCGTTCTTGGCGCAGGGCGGCGATCGCTTCTGGGGTGAGCGTTTCGTCGGGGGTTGGGTCAGGGGCTTGCTCAGGCGTTTGGTCGTCGTTCATGGGTGGGGGGTGACGGGTTGAACCGCTAGGTATTGTAACGCGGCTTGGGGGTTTGGGGCGTGGGGTTTGCTCTGGTCTGGGGAATTGCTCTATGCTGAAGCGGTGTCAGCCCCTTTTGACCTGTATGAAACCCAAATTTGCCACCACGATCGCCTGGCAGCAGTCAGAACTCCTGATGCAACCCGTCTACATCCGGACGATCGACAACCTGCGCAAGGTCCTAGAGGAATCCCCCTGGAAAGGCGACTACCAGGAATACCGAATCTGGGCCGACGACATCCCGGAAGAAACCCGTGCCCAGTTTGCCCTGCTCCAGCAGGAAGTCCGCACCGCCGCCCCCCAGGATGTGGAAGAACTGGAAATGGCCCTGGCAAAACTGCCCGCCCCCTTCTCCGGCTACAATCTTGTCCTCACCAATGGCATGGTTGAAAAATCGATCGACCTTTGGGACCTCTGCTACCAGGTTTGCTTCGTCGATCCTGACTTGAGCGCCGAAGCCCCGATCGTCACCGTAGACACGACTCTCCTCGACGAAGAAGGCGAAGTAGACTGGACCGCCCTCGAAGCCAAGACCAAACAAATTGTCCAGCAAGCATTCGCGACACTTGAGGCATAGATGCAATTCCCACAACCCGTTCTCTACGACGCCAGCCGATGGGGCCACATCGAAGTCAGCGACAGCGATCGCCTCACCTTCCTCCACAACCAAAGCACCAACGGCTTCAAGCTCCTCAAAGTGGCCGACATTTGCGAAACCACGTTCCTCACCTCCACGGCCCGAACGATCGATCTCGCCACCGCCTACATCCTCGAAGACCGGGTTCTGCTGACCGTCTCCCCCAACGGCGCAGAGCCCCTGATTAAATTCCTCGATCGCTACATCTTCTTCGCCGACAAAGTTACCCTCAAGGACGTTTCGGCAGAAACCACACTGTTTCGTATCCTCGGGGAAACCAGCGGCGAATACCTAGCCAGTTTGGGCCTGGAACTCCCGACAGAGGGGTATGTGAAAACGACGATCGCAGACACCGAAGTTTTGATCACAGCCAGCTCGGGCATCGGACTCCCCGGCTACAGTTTGGTTCTGCCTGCGATCGCTGCAAACACCGTCAAAGCGGCCCTCAATCTCGAACCCTGCACCGACGCCCAATGGGAAACCCTACGGATACAGCAGGGCCGACCGATGCCGGGACAGGAGTTGA
Source organism: Alkalinema sp. RU_4_3 (assembly GCA_012031975.1). GTDB lineage: Bacteria > Cyanobacteriota > Cyanobacteriia > Leptolyngbyales > Leptolyngbyaceae > JAAUSA01. Next base: position 56,768 of record JAAUSA010000005.1, read on the forward strand.
CTTCTGACTTCAACCCCTTAGAATCCGGCCTTTGGCATACGATCTCCTTCGTCAAGGGCTGCTACATCGGCCAAGAAACGATCGCCCGTCTAGATACCTACAAAGGCGTCAAACAGCAACTCTGGGGTTTCGACCTACCCAGTCCAGTTGAGGTTGGAACGGCGATTTTTGCGATCGAGGATGCTGAGGCCAAGATTGGGACTGTTACGAGTGTGGTGGATACGGAGGAAGGGGCGATCGGCCTAGCGTACGTCCGGACCAAGGCGGGTGGGGCGGGAACGGTGGTTAGGATTGGCGATCGGGAAACCACGTTGCGGGATTTGCCGTATTTGACGCGGGATAAGGTTTAGCCCCGCCACAACAGATCAACCCTACGACTCCTTAGGCATCCTCAAAATCTCCACAAACAAACAAATCACGCCCACATTAATCAACGCATCCGCAATATTGAACACCGGAAACGACACAAACTTGGTCTCCAAAAAATCCACCACATGCCGAAACAAAAACCGATCGAATACCCGTTCCCAAAGGCCCCACTTAAAATTAATCCCCACCCCAGGCGCTGCCCCCGCGTCAAAACCCCATTCATACTCACATACACCACGATCGCCACACTCGCCACCAGCGACAGCCAAGCAACCAAGCCGCCCCCCGAAACAAACTAAACGCCGCCCCCTCATTCACCACATAGGTGAAATTCAACACCCCAGGCACCACCACACGGGACTCCCCCAGCTGGAACGACTGCATCACCCACAGCTTCGACAGACGATCGATCGCCACCCCCGCCGCCGCCGCAATCCAAAACCACCGATTCCGTCCCAGAGAAACCATCAGATACCCCTAATAAAACATCATCCGTCGCATCAAAAAAGCCACCACCGTCACCGCACAGGCCACCGCCAACTGTCCCGGCAGGAGTTTCCCCGACAGCACCGACAAAGCCTGACCCAGACTCGGCTCCTTGGCCATCGCCCCATGCATCAGCAGCAAATAGCCAATCCCCGTCCCATGGATCGCCCCCAGCCCCCCGAGACAGCAAGCCGCCAGCCACTCCAAGCGAGGTTTGGCCCGGAAGGCCAGATAGCCGCAGACCCAGGCCCCCGGTATAAAGCCTAGCAAATAGCCAAAGGATGGCTCCCGCAAATAGGCAAACCCGCCCCCCTGGGCAAAAAATGGAAAGCCCACCAGACCCAGGCCCAGGTAGGCAATCTGGGAAATCACCCCAGCATTGCGGCCCCCCAGGCAGCCCACCAGCAGCACCGCCCCAATCTGGTAATTCACCCCCAGCAGACTCGCCGGAATACCCGAAAACGTCCAGCTCCAAGGCCCCGCCACGATCGCCGCCTGCAAAAAGTTACCGCCGATCGTCAGCAGCAATCCAATCAAGGCCCACAATAGTTCGGTCAGCGTCACCACGGGTATTCGCGATCCAACAGATCTTGGCAATCTAACAGTCATAAACTCAAGTCGCATACAAAAAAGCCCGGCACCCAAAAACGCCCCGCTATCTTATGCTGCATCTCCAAGAATGACACATTCTGGCCAGCCCTCCCCACGCTTTTTCCCAGGCCCCAAACCCTGGTACCCTAACTTAGGACTATCCTCTGGGGGGACCACCGAAGCTATGACCGCCGCCACATTGACAAACCTCACCACCCATCTCGATCGCATCCGTCAGGTCTACAGCCAGCCCTTCCCCAACCTGATGTTCGAGGCCCAATCGGTCCATCGCCTCCACCACAACCCCCTAGAAATGCAGCTCGCCACCCTCGGCAACATCAAGACCGGAGCCTGCCCCGAGGACTGCGGCTACTGCGCCCAGAGTGTCCATAATCAGGCCGATCTCAAACCCGAGCCCCTGATGCAGATCGAGCCCGTACTCGAAGAAGCCCGCGCCGCCAAAGAAGCCGGAGCCACAAGGTTTTGCATGGGAGCCGCCTGGCGGGAAGTCAAAGACGGCAGCCAATTCGATCGCGTCCTTGAAATGGTCACCGCCGTCGCTGCCCTAGACATGGAAGTCTGCTGCACCCTCGGTATGCTCAAACCCCACCAGGCCGCCCAGCTCAAGCAAGCCGGACTCACCGCCTACAACCACAACCTCGACACCTCCCCCGCCTACTACGACAAAATCATCTCCACCCGCACCTACCAGGACCGCCTCGACACCATCGCCGCCGTCAGCGCCGCAGGCATTTCCGTCTGCTGCGGCGGCATCGTCGGCATGGGCGAAACCGAAACCGATCGCCTAGAATTCTTAGAGGCTCTACTCAAACTCGACCCACCCCCAGAATCGATTCCCATCAACTGTCTGATCCCGATCGCAGGCACCCCGTTAGAAAACGCCCTGCCCGTGGACCCGATCGAACTCGTCCGCCTGATCGCCACCACCCGCATCCTCTTCCCCACATCCATGGTCCGCCTCACCGCAGGCCGCACCCTCATGAGCGACGAGCTACAAACCCTCTGTTTCCTAGCAGGTGCAAATTCGATTTTCACCGGATCCGTACTTCTGACCGCCCCCAATCCCAGTCGTGACCACGATCGCGAACTCCTCGCCAAACTCGACATTCACCCCAAAACCCTTTAACGCTATGCAAACCACTGAACTCGCTCCCGACTACCGCATCCCCTCCGTCATCCTCGCGATCGCCGCCCTCCTCACCCCTCTCTCCCTCTGGGCCAGCGGCATCCTCGCCCTCTTCGGCGCATTCCTGATGATCCAAGCGATCATCCTCCGCCTCCAATTCACCGACACCGCCCTCGACATCTATCGCGGCAAAACCCTAATCCGCAGCTTCCCCTTCAGCGAATGGCAGCACTGGGAAATCTTCTGGTCCCCCATCCCCATCCTCTTCTACTTCCGCGAAACCAAAAGCATCCACTTTTTGCCGATTATTTTTGACGCGATCGCCCTCCGCCAATGCTTAGAGGCCAAAGGCAAACGCCTCGAACAAACCAGCTAAAAGAGGTGCACAAACCTGAAAGTACTGGGTTCAGCCCCCAGCCGTTGGCTTCGGCTACGCTCAGCCAACTAACTCTCCCCGACAAGGACTGACAACTCCCACCGACGAGGGCTGAGCGTAGCCGAAGCCCGCCTAACCCACCCCACCGACGAGGGCTGAGCGCAGCCGAAGCCCGCCTAACCCAACCTACATGGACCTCTTCGACCACCGCGCCCAAACCGACCAGCCCCTCGCCGCCCGCATGCGCCCCCGCACCCTTGAAGAATTCATCGGCCAGGGATCCATCGTCGGCCCCGGACGCCTCCTGCGCCGCGCCATCCAAGCCGACCAACTCTCGTCTCTAATCTTCTACGGCCCCCCCGGCACTGGCAAAACCACCCTCGCCCAAATCATCGCCAACACAACACTCGCCCACTTCATCGCCCTAAATGCGGTACTTTCCGGCATCAAAGACATCCGCGAAGCCATAGAAATCGCCCAGGAAAAACGCCGCCTCTACAACCGCCGCAGCATCCTCTTCGTCGATGAAGTCCACCGCTTCAACAAAACCCAGCAAGACGCCCTCCTCCCCTGGGTCGAAAACGGCACCGTCATCTTGATCGGCGCAACCACCGAAAACCCCTACTTTGAAGTCAACAAAGCCTTGGTGAGCCGATCGCGCCTCTTCCAGCTAAAACCCCTCACCCCCGCCGACCTAGAGCAAATCCTCCACCAAGCCCTCACCGACCCCGATCGCGGCTACGGACAGCAAACCATCAAGCTCGAACCCGACGCCCAAGCCCATCTGGTCAACATCGCCAACGGCGACGCCCGATCGCTCCTCAACGCCCTAGAACTCGCAGTTTTAACCAGCCAAAACGACGAAACCCAGGACTGCACTATAACTCTGGCGATCGCCGAAGAATCCATCCAGCACCGCGCCGTACTCTACGACAAAGAAGGCGACGCCCACTTCGACACCATCAGCGCCTTCATCAAGAGCCTGCGGGGTTCCGATCCCGACGCCGCCCTGTACTGGCTGGCCCGCATGGTCTACGCCGGAGAAGACCCCCGCTTCATCTTCCGCCGCATGCTGATCTTCGCTGGAGAAGATGTGGGCATGGCCGACCCAAACGCCGTCGTCGTGGCCAACGCCTGTGCCCAAGCCTTCGATCGCGTCGGTCTCCCCGAAGGTCGCTATCCGCTGGCCCAGGCCGCCCTCTACCTCGCCACCTGCCCCAAATCCAACAGCGTCATGGCCTTCTTCGACGCCCTCAGCGCGATCGAACAGGAACGCGAATCCGAAGTTCCCCTCCACCTACGCGACGCCAGCCGGGATAAAGAGGGCTTCGGCCATGGCAGCGGCTACCTCTATCCCCACGCCTACCGCGATCACTGGGTCGCCCAACAATACCTCCCCAAAAGCCTCCAGGGCCAAATCTTCTACCAGCCCTCTAACCAAGGCTACGAAGCCCAAATCCAGCTCCAAGTCATCCGCCAACGCGAAACCCAACTCGCCGCCCTCCTCGAAGGCATCGGCACCGAACTCCCCGAAGGCCTCACCGTCGGCCCCGAAGCCAAACAACTCGATCGCTGGATGCAACGCACTTTGAGCCAAACCTCTGCACGCCTGAGCGAACTCCGCGATCGCCTCTTCCACCTCGCCCAAATCCAGCGCCACGAAATCATCCTCGACCTACAGGCCAGCAGCGGCCTCCTCACCTGGGAAGCCCTCCGCCGCGCCCCCGAAGGCGGCACCTACGCCTTAGTCACCAATCCCAAGGACTACCAAGCCCTCACCGAACAGGCAGTAAGTTTGCCAGAACTCCAGCGCCCCATTCTCCTAAAAGCAGGCTCAAAACCAATCCCCTGGCCCGACGGCATCCTGTTCGACTGTGCGATCGGTCGCAACTTCCTCGCTAGCAAAGGCGACGTTTCGATCAGCGCAAAACTCCAGCCAATACTCGATCGTCTCTCCCCCACAGGCCGCCTCGTCCTCGCCGAACCCTTGCCAAACCAGGCCATGCGCCTCTACAGCCTCCTAGATCCCACCTGGATTAGTAGCAAACTCCTCAAAAAAATCACCAAAGCCGAAGAAGCAATCTACCGGGGCAACCCTGAAGACATCACCCACCTCCCCACCCACCTCGAAACCCTCGGCTTCCAAGTCACTACCCAGACCGAAACCACTACCTCCGACCTCCTAATCAGCCCCAGCTTGTGCGATCGCTGGTTTGCCAAAACCGCCCCCAGCTACCGCCACCACCTCAGCGCCGCCCTCACCGAACCCGAACTCACCCAGCTTGAGACTTGCTTCCGCGATCGCCTCACCAACCAAACCGTCCCCTGGACCACCCACCACCTCTACCTACTCGCCCAAAAGTAACCCCACCAACTCACAAAACCCCGCCCCCTCCTTCTCCTCCGTCACCCACCTCGGCAAAAAGTCCATCTGCCCCACATAATCCCGCACATTCGCCACCCCCACACTCATCGGAAAACACTCAAACAAACTCTGATCATTCGGACTAATCTCCCACCACCAACACATTCGATCGCCCCACCCCCGGAAAGGTTAACTTTATCCCACCACCAGCCCCAACCCCACCGCCTTCTCCTGCCCCACCAACTTGATATGACACTGCACCGTACTATAGGTAAACGACCAGCCCGCCGACCTGCCACA
>JAAUSA010000310.1 GCA_012031975.1 Alkalinema sp. RU_4_3
GTCAAACACATTTTTCAGCGCCTAACCCTTGACCTTCATGGCTATGAGCGATTTGGGCCAACTTTGAACAAGGCCTAATATAGCTAAACCCATATCTAGTGCCTCTCACGGGAGATCCGGTAGAGCCCAAAAAGTATGATCTAGAGACTTCCTGTAGCCTATTGTAACTACTCAGGCTCAGGGAAATCGAGCTTTTCGCAATTTCTCAGAAGATAACAGATTGACGCGATCGCTCAAGCATCCTAAATATCAAGTTCATAGGCGATCGCCCATCTCCACTCCTACCCCTGTCCTTCGAGCCAAACCACCAAATCCTCAATGCCGTCAAACCGAAGCAGCGCGATCGCCAAACCTTGCAATCGCTGAGAGGATTGCGATCGCCCCCCTCAACATCCCCTTCATCATCACCACCACCCCCACAATCCGCCTCATATACCCCTCCGATCGCCCCATCACCCCCACCACCTGATATCTCATATCTTCATAAGTCCCACAAGCAGTACCTTGCCTACGACCCCTCCCCCGGAGGATGCCAACCCACCTCAACCCACCGCCGCCACGATCGCCCCATGATTCATCTGCAACACCCCCACCGGTCACCCGCCCAACCGCCGTCCTCCCCACAACAGTCACCCCATCCGCACTCCACTCAAAATGCTCCACCCAACCCGGAATATAAGCCGACACCACAAAACTACTCCGCCACAACCTGAGACCCGCGCCACCGAAGCAACACCGCCGCCTGCGCCTTCCTCAGCATAAAACGCTCCGACTCCCGCCGTGCTCCCTGCAATTCCTCCACCTCAGCTCCAGAAAGCCCCCCAGCAGCATTCAGCTCCAACAACTCGTCATATCGTTCCATCGCCGAATCCGCCACCTGCCCCATCGCCAACTCACGCAAAGCCTCATCACTCAACCCATCCAACCCCTGTAAATCCCCCCAATACTCCTTCGGTACATCCTGCCATTCCGGCGGACTACCCACCTTCAGCACATAGGCCAAAATATCCTCAACCGATCGATCAGTCGCCCGAGCATTCAGCTCCAGCCTCTGATACACCTCATCCGGAATATTGAGCATCACAGTCGCAACCATACAACTCACCGCAGTACGCTGTCCTCATTATAACTGAAAGAGATTGTCTCCATTTTACGGCAGCTCATCAATACAGGTGTCCTTATTTTCTCCCTGAATTCTTCCCACCCACCCGCTCCAAAGCCGCCAGCCGAAATCGCATCGCATCCCCCTCCCCCATCAGCCCATCAGCCGGAAAATCGATCGCCCAACTAAACTCCAATGCCTCAAACCAGACGATCGCGATCGCCCATCTCCACTCCTACCCCTAACCTTCGAGCCAAACCATCAAATCCTCGATCGCCAATATCTACTTCTTAACCGATCGCTTGCCAATCCAATGCCGTGACAAACCGCGATAAATGGGCCACATTAGTCGTGGCAATAATCACATCAGTGGTATCATCAACCAGCAGACGGGCTTGAGCAGCAAGAATGACATCACCATCTAAAGCTTTCGGATCGGCTGTAGGTTGACCTGCTTGCCGAACTTCGGCCCAAAGATTCGCCGCCAGCAACATCGTTTCGGTCTGAATCGGCTCGTACTGGAGTGTTTGCTTCAAGTTATCCAGTCGCTGCAGGCTTCGCAACAACCCAGCCCGAATCAGTTCACGCCGGACCTCATAATCGGCAATTTCCGGGATAACAATTTTTTCGCCCCTTTGGAGCAGCGATCGAAGCCACTGTTGACATTCAAGGGTCACACCTTGGGCTTTGGGATTTGTGGCCATTCCAAGGGGGCCAGAGTCCAGTAATATTAGGCGACTCATGGAAATAATGGTCTACCAGATAGCCGATCTTCATCCAACGCCGTTTTCAAGAAATCCCAGGATTGCTGATGCTCAGCAGCATCTTCGCCGTCGCCAAGCCAGGAGTCGAGTAAATCGATCGCCGCCTGATTTCTCTGGGCTTGTTCGATATCAATAACGACTCCAGCGGCGGGAGAGATATTTTGGCGGAACTGGCGTAGGTTATCCAACAGGTCAGCCCAATGTTCCTGGGGTGTGGCCTCAATTTCGTGGAGTAAAACTTCAATCGTTGTGGTGGGCGAAGTGGAAGGACCGATCGACATAGTATCCAAGGCTCCCATTAGAGACTACTAACTAACTCTAGCGTAGTTGATGGTCAGATGCCAATGATTGCGATCGCCCATCTCCAGTCCTACCCCTGACCTTCGAGCCAAGCCATCAAATCCTCACTGCCATCAAACCGAAGCAGCGCGATCGCCCAACCCCTCACAACCGCTCAGAAGATAACAGACTGACGCGATCGCCCCACCTCTCCGACAAACCATCAAGCACTCCTGGGCAAATCAATCGGCACCAAATGTACTTCCAACCTCTGGTTTAAAGCGTGGGCGATCGCCTGGAGCATAGGCAAAGAGTGACCTTCGTAGTCAGCATCTTCGAGCCGTGAGATCACCGATTGCTGGGTACCAATGCGATCGGCAAGTTGCTTCTGGGTCAGTCCAGCTTGGGTGCGAGCCGCATAGATGATTTGGGCAAGTTCGGCATTCAAGGATGAAGCTTTGATTAGGTCAGCCATTTCTGGCTCGTCCGGGGTGATCGCCTTGAGGATAGCGAGGGCATCAGTAGTTTTTGCCATTAGTCGATGGCATCTTTGGCGCTGCCGGGTATGAGTGGGTTTGTGGGGGAGCTGGAGGTGTTTGTGGGGATGGTGACGGGGGATCTTTATAGTTCTCCGTTTCGGATGGTGATGCTATAGTGGAGCAGAAGGATTGGGCAAGATACTATGGTTCAGTCGATCGCCGCCAAAGAAGTCACCCTGGCCCAATTGAGAGAGTCATTTGGGTTACAGGTCGCGCGCGATCCACAGTTTTTTACAGAATGGATGCAACCTGCGGTTACCTTGACTCCAGCAGAAGAACAGACCCTCGATCGCGTCAAGCAGAATTTTGAGTCTCTGATGGAAGATCCGCCCATGTTGGAGAACACTGTCAAAATGGTGGTTTTATCGCCTCTGCTTGACCTGGCTGGATTTTATCGGAGTCCTTACGCGATCGAAACTGAACCCAGTATAGAATTGACCGCTACCGATGGAGACACAACTGTGCGGGGCCGCATTGATGTTCTTGTGCTCCAGCGGCACTTCTGGCTCCTCGTAATTGAATCAAAGCGCAGTGACTTTTCGGTCACCCGTGGGTTGCCTCAGGCTCTCTCCTACATGCTAGCTAATCCGGCAAAGGACAAGCCTAGCTTTGGGTTAATTATGAATGGCAATGAATTTTTGTTTGTCAAAGCGATCGCCCATCCAACGGCTCAATACGCCACCTCACGCCTGTTCTCGTTGATAAATCCCGGTAACGAACTCCAGGATATTCTGAAAATCATGAAGGGTTTGTGAGAAGCGATCTAAAATCTCTATAATCAAGGCAGAAAACCGCGTCCAATCCCGTCCTCAGCCATGGTCTATCCTCTCCAAGATAAATATATCAGCCTCTTGACAGACTTTGGCTTCAAGCGTATCTTCGGCACTGAGCCGAACAAGAAGCTCCTGATCGACTTCCTCAACACCCTTCTCCCCAGCCACCACCAGATCGCCGACCTGACCTTCCGTAATACAGAACAGCTCGGTAGTACATCGATCGACCACAAAGCCATCTTCGACATCTACTGCCAAGCGATCAGCGGCGAACGCTTCATCGTCGAGATTCAAAAAGCAAAGCAGAACTTCTTCAAAGACCGCAGCATCTACTACGCCACCTTCCCCATTCAAGAACAGGCTCTCAAAGGTGAATGGAACTACGAACTCAGTGCTGTCTACACCGTTGGTGTCCTAGACTTTATTTTTGACGACCATAAGAATGAAAATAAATTGCTGCATATTATTCAACTCAAAGACCAGGAATGCGAGGTCTTCTACGACAAGCTTAAATTCATCTATATCGAGTTGCCAAAATTCACTAAAACGTTAGACCAATTAACGACCCACTTCGATAAATGGTTATATCTGCTTAAACATCTGGCAGAGTTGAGCGATCGCCCCCAGCCTCTCCAAGAAGAAATTTTCAACGACCTTTTCGAAGCGGCTGAAATAGCCAATTTCTCCCCGATCGAACAAGATACCTATCAAAATAGTCTTAAGTATTATCGAGATATGAATAATGTTGTAGACACTGCCCGAGAGGAGGGCCGAGCGGTGGAACGAGCTATAAACCTCGATCGCCAACGATCGCTCACTCTACGATTTTTAACCTGCTCGCTAGGAGATATCCCTGACGATATTCAGGCCAAAATCAACCAGTTACCGATCGCGCAACTAGAGCGATTTCATGAGGCTCTGTTGGATTTTACTGAGATGGATGATGCGATCGCTTGGCTGGAACGAGAATTATGATGTAGGTGTTAGGGTTGGATGGTGGTGGGCGGGGGTGATGGCGGGGATGGTGGGGTGCGTT
>JAAUSA010000080.1 GCA_012031975.1 Alkalinema sp. RU_4_3
CCCATGAGAGTACGGTGGCGGATCTGGCCTGGGACTGGCAGTTGCCGGTGGTGCTGGTGGTGCCCGTGAAGCTTGGGGCGATCGGGCAAGCCGTGGCCAATATTGCCCTGGCCAAGCAGAGCCGTCTCTATGTCAAGGGCATTGTGCTGAGCTGTGTTCAACCCTGTAGCCCAGAAGAAATTGAAGCCTGGGCCGCGCCGGATTTGATGCGGAGCCTGACGGGCATTCCCCTACTTGGGGTCCTGCCCCATTTAGCTGATCCCACGGATCGATCGCAGTTGGTCGCAGCGGCCAGTCAGTTGGCCCTGGAACGGTTCTTCGAGGTTTCTCCGGTCTAGCGTAGGCTGTCGCGCAGGGCCTCCACAAACACCGCGCCCACGGTGCCACCGATCGATCGCTTCAGGGCCGAGAAGCTGACGGTGCTGGTCAGCTTGGTCAGGCGGTACCAGAGATCGCGGTTTTGGCGGATTTGGGCGAGGGCGAGGGCGGAGACCATCTGCTCCTCCTGGATGTTGGTGACGGCATACTTGATGATCAGGGTCTGGAGGACCTGGCGGATTTCCTCACAGACGCGCTGGACCTCGGGGCGATCGCTGGCGATCGGAGCGGCGATGGAAGAGGGATGGGGATGCAGGAGCGGCGCATTCGTAAGTTTCATAGAGACTGCACTGATGATGATTTCAAGAACTGGTAATCATCAGGTACAGAGATTCGGACCTAAAATCCGGTCAGGAATTCCACGGAAGTTTCCGCACCATTGCGCAAAGTACTTAGCCAGTTCCAAGGTTTTACTGAGTTTTTCAAGGGAGAAAAATCCCTGGGATCCCCAATAAAAAAGCGATCTTCAACGGCCCTGAGGCCAATGGAGATCGCTCTGTTGTTTATCGGAAGTGTGAAAACATAGGAACTAGCGCACTAGTTCTTTTTCGCACCAGTGGCTTCCTTCATAGCTTCGCCAGCACCCTTGGCAGCTTCGCCCGTCTTCTTGACAGCTTCACCGGTTGCTTCGCCAGCTTTCTTGACGCCCTCGACAGACTTATCCTTCACCGCAGTACCGGCGCTTTTTGCAGCATCACCAGCACCTTTTGCAGCCTCACCTGCTTTGTTCATGGCTTCGCCTGCTTTACCGCCCACGGCGTTAGCACCATTCTTCATGGCGTCGCCCGCCTTACCTGCCGCAGCGCCTGCCTTGTTAGCCGCAGCACCCGCCTTATCAGCAGCAGCACCCGCTTTCTGCTTAACGGCTTCCACAGGCTTAGCAGGTTCAGCTTCAGGGGCTTTCTCTTCGTTGGAACAGGCAGTCAAGCTAGCGGACAAAACCAAGCTAGCTGCGGCCAAACCCAATGCTTTCCAGTTCTTCATGGTTCTACCTTTTCCGGTTGAGTTGAGATGAATTGATCGTTAGTTAAGCGCGCTAGAAAACAAACAAGTGAGTTGTCCCTAGGCGCAGGTTGCATCTTGTATAGGATACGGGGCTTCACTAAAAGTGAACGTTTTTTTTAGCGTTTTGCTTCTAAAAACTAGGCAATAACACGCTATATGTAGCGTCAACTCTACTGAGAATCCCGTCAATGGCCCACAATCGTTGAACCTGTGACCTTCTACAAGAAGCGTAAAACCTGTTACGAATGGCTTTCAGTGTGGGAAACGCCCCTGGGAAGGTCGAAAGAACCGAATTTATCCTCGCAGGATCCTAGGATTTAGGTCTCATAGCCAAGTTGATACGGGTTTCAACACCGCCGGGATCTGATCGTCGGGATCAAACTCCAACTGCGTCTCCGTCAGCCCCAAATAGCCCGACATCATGAAAGACTCCAACATCCGCCGTAGGGCAAACCAGACCTCCGACTCGTATTCCCACTCGCGATCGCGCTTTGCCCGCGCCGCAATGGACTGCATGGCCCAAAAATAACTGTTGCGCACAACGGATCCACCCTTTTTGTAGGGCGGGACATCGTCGGCATGGATATAGAGGACGTCGTCTTGGATTCGGGCACGCATAGGTTTAGGAGGGAATAAACTCGGCATCTATCAACAGTATAGATGAACTGAATAGGCGATCGCAGGCATCGGCAATTCACGGTAGGCAAGGCTGATTAGAAGCGGTACAGTTAGTAGCTGTTGTGTTTCCTATTATTGTCTGGAGTTTCCATGGGTGCGCAGATTCTTCCCTTTGGGGAATGGAAGTCCCCGATTACGGCGGATTTGATCGTGGCTGGGACCATCGGACTAGGCCAGCTAGGCATTGATGGGGATTGGATCTATTGGCTGGAGACGCGGCCCCAGGAGGGGGGGCGCAATGTGATTTTGCGCAGCGACGCCGCCGGACGCATGGAAGAATGCCTGCCTGCCCCGTTTAATGCCAGAACCCTTGCCCATGAATACGGCGGCGGCGCCTACCGAGTAACCAGGGGCCAGATCTATTTTTCCAACTTCACCGACCAGCGCCTCTACAAAATTGACAGCCATAACGATGACAAAACGCCACAGCCTGTGACGCCCCCAGGGGACCTGCGCTATGCCGATGGCGTTTGGGATAGTCGGTTTGGGCGGCTGATTGCGATTCAGGAGGATCACACAATCGCGGGGCAGGAGGAGACGAATCGATTGGTGGCGATCGACCCCAGTGGCCATTACACCGTGCTCGCCCAGGGCCATGATTTCTTCGCATCGCCCGCTGTTTCGCCCGATGGCAACCATTTGGCCTGGATCACCTGGGACCATCCCGATATGCCCTGGGATGGTACCGAGCTGTGGGTGGCGGCGTTTACGTCAGAGGGATTGCTCGAAACGCCTCGGAAGGTGGCGGGGAGCCGGACGGAATCGATTTTTCAGCCCGAGTGGGGACCCGATGGCAAGCTGTATTTTGTGGGCGATCGATCGCTCTGGTGGAATCTCTATCGCACGGGGACAGAGGCGCGTGACATTGAGGCGGTTTGTCCGAAGGCGGCGGAGTTTGGGTTGCCGCAGTGGGTGTTTGGCATGTCTACCTATGGGTTTTCGCAGGACTCGCTGGTCTGTAGCTACAGCGAGGCAGGCAGGAGTCACCTGGCCAAAATCGATTTGCAAACCCTGGCGATGACGGAGATTCCGACGCCCTATAGCAGCATCGGTGGCCTGGAGGTGAGGGAGGATTTTGTGGCATTTTTGGGTGGGTCGGCCCTGGGTCCGACGGCGGTGGTGCGCCTGGAGCTGGCTAGCGGAAAACTTCAGGTGCTGCGGCGATCGAGCGATCTAGAGATTGATCGGGGCTATCTGTCGGAGCCGCAGTCGGTGGAGTTTCCCACGAGTAACGGATTGACGGCCTACGGTCTCTACTATCCGCCGCTGAATGCCGATTTCGCAGGCCCCGCCGGAGAACGGCCACCCCTGCTGGTCAAGAGCCATGGCGGACCAACGGCGGCGACCAGTTCGGAGTTTAATCTCAAAATCCAATATTGGACCAGTCGGGGCTTTGCGGTGCTTGATGTCAACTATGGCGGCAGCACGGGCTACGGGCGGGCCTACCGGGAGCGCCTCAAGGGCCAGTGGGGCATTGTGGATGTGGATGACTGTGCCAATGGGGCGAAGTTTTTGGCGGACCAGGGGAAGGTAGACGTGGATCGCCTGGTAATCGCCGGGGGAAGCGCCGGGGGCTACACGACGCTCTGCGCGCTGACCTTTCGGGATGTGTTCAAGGCGGGGGCCAGCTACTACGGCGTCAGCGATCTAGAGGTGCTGGCGACGGATACCCATAAGTTTGAATCCCGCTACCTGGACAGCATCATCGGGCCTTACCCCGAGGCCAAGGATTTGTATCGGGCGCGATCGCCCATCCATGCGGTCGATCGGCTCTCCTGCCCGGTGATCTTCTTCCAGGGTGACGAAGACAAGGTGGTGCCGCCGAATCAGGCCGAACTGATGGTCAATGCCCTGAAATTAAAAGGCCTCCCGGTGGCCTATGTGCTCTATCCGGGGGAACAGCATGGCTTTCGGAAGGCCGAGAATATTAAGCGCACCCTGGATGGGGAGTTTTATTTCTATTCGCGGGTGTTTGGGTTCACACCTGCTGAAACGATCGAACCTGTGCTGATCGAGAATTTGGCCTAGGGCCGCAGCTCCACCACCACAGGAAAGTCTGGCACCAATACCTTCAGCGTTTTGACATTGCTGTAGGACTGGAGGGGGCTGGTTGATTCGATCGGCCGATAGAGATTGACCGATTCGTAGGCCTCGGGGAAGGTGAGCGTCACCTCCTGCCAAATCGGCTCAATGTCTTTTTTCCGGGGCGCATTGTAGCTGACCACATCATTCCACAGCACCATGTAAAATCGGCCATCCCGCTTTTGCAAATGGTGCGTTTTACCGTGCTGGGCGATTGGATCGTATAGCGTAGGGCATTGGGAATGAATTCTCCGCCTGGGTCCTTCAGAAGCGCGATCGTATTGCGCACCGCCGTGAAAGCCAGTTTTGGCTGGCCGTTTTCCCGCACTAGGCCGAAGCGGGATTCGCGATCGTCGTCGGCACCTTGATCGATTAATTCATAGAGATAGGTGCGCCGAATGCCCCGATTGAAATAGTCAAATAGCAGTCGGTTGATATAGCGCCCGCCCCCCTTCTCGCTCACAGGCGTATGCCAGGGATCGTTGAGATTATTCGTAGCCGTGTAATAGCCCGTTTCCGTGGCCATCACGGGTTTGTTGGGGCAGATTTGTTTGGCCCAGTGGGTGAATACGGTGGTGAGACGCGGGGTGCTGGGCGGCTGGCCGCCGGGATAGCTGTGCATGTTTCCGTAGTCGCAGGGGAGGTTCAACTGCTCTAGGCTTTTGAAGTTCTCATAATAAAAGCCCGAGGGGGCAATCACTGGAATATTTTTGAGCTGGGTTTCTGATTTAATCGCCCGGTACAGATCCCCCTGAAATAGCTCCAACCCCTTGGGAAAATCCTGCTGCCGATAGCGGATGGGATTCTTTTCATCCCATTCATTCGGCCCTTCAACGGAAACCAGCATGTCTTTCAGATCGATCGCATTGCGCCGGGCATTTTCAGGACTGCCATTCCAGGGACTGACCACGAGATTTAGCTTAATTCCACTCTTGCCTAAATCCTTGAGGCGACTTATCACAATGGGTTTTGTCCAGCCCTCCTGCACATCGGCGCGGACATGGCGAATGCCTGATTCTAGCAGTCGAGGCTTTAAAATACCGTCGTAATTCCAGTAGGCGCGATCGCTATAGCGAACATGGGCCGTCACACCAATGCTATCGACAAAGGAATCGGCAGGCTTTGCTAAGTCAACTTGCACGCGAAGACCTCCTCTCAATATTATTTACACCAACCCACCTAGATACTCAAATCAACCCACAAGCATTCCAACGGCTGTCACATCAGCCGGATCAATCCCGCACCGCCAACTCAAATCCCGATCGCACCTAAATTTCTATAGGGCCAGTCTAGCAACCTCCTGGCTCCTAGAGCCCCGATCTAGCTGAAGTTCTACCCACAGATAGAGGCCATAGATCCTCCCTAGGGTGACTTGCCCTGTACCCAGGATGGATTTTCATCAAGTTTCTTCCAGCCTCTTTGCCTAAATATTCATATCTGCCAGGTCTACGTAGGTTCTCTGTAAACCCTCCGGATAAACGAGGCAGGCCGCGAAAACCTAGTTACAACGAAAACTTTGATTGTCGCCATTTGAGACCCCATGGAAAAATCTGCGAATTTACTCTGCGTTGGCATGGGGTGGTTTCCCGTTACCCCAGGGGGCTTGAATCGATACCTCTACGAATTTGCCCAGACCCTCGCCCAGGGCACGGACCGGATCAAGGTCCTGGGCGTCGGCACCCCCGACGCACGCTTTGGCCAGGCCAGCGAGGTACTCAATCTCGCCAGCCCCGGCCAGTCCATGCAGTCCCGTCTCTGGCAAACCCGCCAAAGCTTTGCCCAGCAGGATTTGTCCCAGGTGGATGCGATCAATCTGCACTTCGCCCTCTACAGCTTCCCCCTGATGGATCTGCTGCCCAAGGATATTCCCGTCACCTTTAGTTTCCATGGACCCTGGGCCGATGAATGTCGCCAGGAGGGCGATCGCCCAATCAGCACCTTCCTCAAGCAACGGCTCGAAACCTACGTCTACCGCCGCTGCGATCGCTTCATTGTACTCAGTCAGGCCTTTGGTCAGATCCTCCATGAGACCTATGGCATTGCCTGGGAGAAGATTTCGATCATTCCTGGGGGCGTCAATACTTCACATTTTGCCCCCAGGATGCAGCGATCGGAGGCCAGGGCCAAACTCGGCTTTCCCCAGGATCGGCCCATCCTCTTCACCCCCCGGCGTCTGGTCCACCGCATGGGTCTCGATCGGCTGATTCAGGCCATCCAGCAGGTGAAGCAACAGGTGCCGGAGGTATGGCTGGCAATCGCGGGCAAAGGCCCCCTCAAGGAGGCCCTGGCGGCGCAGGTGAAGGCCCTTGGTCTGGAGGACCATGTCCATCTCTTGGGCTATGTGCCCGATGAGCAGTTGCCCCTATGCTACGAGGCGGCGGATCTGACGGTGGTGCCAAGTCTGAGTCTGGAGGGCTTTGGGCTGATTTTGCTGGAGTCCCTGGCCAGCGGTACCCCTGTGCTGTCCACCCCCGTCGGTGGGATGCCGGAGATTTTGCAGCCCTTTGCGCCCCACCTGGTGACGGACTCGACGGAGGTCCAGGATATTGCCGATCGGATCACCCAGCTCTTGCTCGGCCATTGCGAACTGCCCGATAGAGCCCGATGTCGGGACTATGCCATCACCCATTACGACTGGGAAAAAATTGGCCAGCAGGTGCGCGATCGGCTGTTGGTGAGCAAATAAAACCCGCAAACAAGCCCCCCTGGTGTCATCTCGCTCTGTGTAACCGATCTAATGAACGACTCTACAATAATGCGAATTCTGTTCCTCGATCAAAGCGGCAAAATGGGCGGTGCTGAGCTGTCCCTGTTGGATTTAGCAAAGGACCATAGGAAGACAGGCCGGG
The DNA here is from genome assembly GCA_012031975.1 of Alkalinema sp. RU_4_3. Lineage (GTDB taxonomy): Bacteria > Cyanobacteriota > Cyanobacteriia > Leptolyngbyales > Leptolyngbyaceae > JAAUSA01. The sequence continues at coordinate 6,993 of JAAUSA010000080.1, forward strand.
TGGCGTTATTTCAGGATGGGCCGTTTCGCAAAGCTCTGGAGGTGGCCCAAATTCCCGTCACGGTTTTGAGCCAAGGCGCTCCCATTGATGTGGGCCGCGATAGTACGGGTTGGGAGGCACTGCAACAGACGGGAGCATTGCTGAAACTCGTCAAGCGAGCGGCAGCTTTGGGACAAGACTATGACGTACTCTATGCCAATACTCTAAAGGCACTAGTGGTCGGAGCTTTGGCCTCGGTGCTCTGTCGCAAACCCCTGGTCTATCACCTGCGCGATATTCTGTCCCAGGAACACTTTAGCCGCAGTAACTTGCGTCTGGCAATTTTCCTATCAAATCATTTTGCCCGCCATGTGATCGCCAATTCCGAAGCCACAAGACAGGCCTTTATTCAAGCGGGAGGCCGATCGCACAAAATCTCCGTGATCTACAATGGCTTCCAGCCCGAGGACTATCAACGGCCACCTGAAGAAATTTCGGCCCTGCGATCGCAGTTGGGTCTCTCGTCCACGGACTATGTGGTGGGGCACTTTAGCCGTCTGTCGCCCTGGAAAGGGCAGCATATCTTGATTGAATCCCTGAGCTATTGTCCCAAAAATACCGTGGTGCTGCTGGTGGGCGAGGCCCTGTTTGGGGAAGAAGACTACGGGGCCCAGCTGAGGCAGCAGGTGGAGAAGCTGGGGCTGGGCGATCGCGTCAAGTTCCTGGGGTTTCGATCGGATGTGCCGAGTTTGATGGCGGCCTGTGATTTGGTCACCCATACTTCTACGGCACCGGAGCCCTTTGGTCGGGTGATTATTGAGGCGATGCTCTGTGGCACGCCAGTGATCGCAGCAGCGGCGGGGGGGCAACGGAATTGGTGGAATCGGGCAAGACGGGCTGGCTGACGCCCCCTGGGGATATGACGGCCCTGGCGGAGCAGATCAATTGGTGCCATCGCCATCCGGAGGTGACCGAACAGGTGGAGCATATTGCGCGATCGATGGCCAGCAAACAATTCCATCTGAGCACCACCCAGGCCAATATTGAAAAGGTGCTCAAGACCCAATTGGCTTAGGGCCTGAGGAGTTTAGGGATCGAAAATAGAAATCTCAAAAGGATTAAAAACTATGCCCTGCGATGGATGTCATCGCAGGGCTTCTTTATTCACAATAGATTAAGCAGGTTTTGAAAGGTTTTGATAAAGGGCGGCTCGACCAATCCAACGTGATTTGATTCATCCCTTGTTCCCTGTGGCCATCGTCCTATTTCCATGAAAATTCTTTTTCTCGACCAAAGTGGTAACCTTGGTGGTGCTGAACTCTGTCTCCTTGATATTGCCAAAACCTACCGCCACAACAGCAGCGTTATGCTTCTCAGCGATGGCCCCTTTCGTCAGCTTTTGGAAGAGAACCAGATCAAAGTTGAGATTGTCGGTAAGCAAGCAATCAGCCTGCGCAAGGGCGGCACCCTACTCCAAGGAATTGGTGCTGTCGGCCAGGTCTGGCCCAGGGTTGTGCAGGTGGCGGAGGCGGCCCGTAATTACGATCTAATCTATGCCAATACGCCCAAGGCCTTGGTGATTGGGGCGGTGGCCAGTATGATCGCCAAGCGGCCTCTGGTCTATCATCTCCATGACATTGTGTCCCGTGAGCATTTTTCGACCTTTAACATTCAGCTTTTAGTGCGGCTGGCCAATCAGCGGGCCATTCAGGTGATCGCCAATTCTGAGGCTTCGCGTAGTGCCTTTATTGCTTCGGGTGGGCATGCCGATCGCGTCTCTGTGGTCTACAACGGTTTTGATCCGACGACCTATCAGATCGCTGATACCGTACGGCAGGAAATCCGCCAAGCTTGGGGCTGGCCGGAGTCAAATTTTGTGGTGGGACATTTCAGTCGCCTGTCGCCTTGGAAGGGGCAGCATGTCTTGTTGGAAGCCCTGTGTCATTGTCCTGAGGATGTGGTGGCGGTGTTTGTGGGGATGCGTTGTTTGGGGAGGATGTTTATCGGGAGATGTTGATGGCGCGGGTGGAGGAGCTGGGGCTGGGCGATCGCGTTAAGTTTCTCGGGTTCCAGGCCCAGGTGCCGGAATTGATGAAGGCCTGCGATATGGTGGCCCATACGTCTACAGCGCCGGAGCCCTTTGGGCGGGTGATTGTGGAGGCGATGCTGAGTGGGACCCCTGTGGTGGCGGCGGCGGCGGGGGGAGCTTTGGAGTTGGTGGAGGCCGATCGTACAGGTTGGTTGACGCAGCCGGGGGATGGTTCGGCGTTGGCTGGTGCGATCATGAGTTGCTATGGTCAGGGTCATTTGGCTCAAGATCTCAGTCGGGCGGCGCGGGTTCAGGCAGCGGATCGGTTTCAGCAGGGTCGGATCCAGGGGCAGATTGGGGCGTTGCTCGATCGATGCCAGTCGGAGTTGGCTTTGGTGTCGTGAGTGATGGGCTGGGCTGAGATCATGCCGACTAGATTGTCTAGTCGGTAGTTTGTCGTTTTTAGGGATACTTTACTCTGTCCTTAAGATCACAGAGGCGGGCATAAAAGTATGGTAAAGACGATCGGTATCTATCTATGCCTTGAGGAATAGTGACTATTATGTTTTCAGGGAGTAATGCTTAGTTGTTTCTGAGCTTGCACAGTTTTCTACCGCTTCATCTATCAGTTTGCGATCGATTAGTTTTTCAATGAATTTCTAGGCCCCTGTTGCAAAGCTACGCATCCCTCTGGAGCTTTAGCTACTCTAAGGCAACATTTTTGGTACGGATTAGTTCACTAACACATTGGTTCTCATGTCTAACACAGTCAAGATACTTGGTTTCGGTTTGAAAACAGTCGTCGGGATTGCGATCGTTGGGGCGATGACGCTTGCGGCTTTGCCTGCAGAAGCGGCCTCGATCGCGGGAAAAACCTTCTCGTTCTATGGTTCTGCCAAGCTGCTAAGCGATACGGCAGCAACAACAACGCTTGACTTTTTGCCCAGTTATTCCAATCCGAATGCTGATGGGCAAGCGTCAGTTGCTCAGGTCAGTGAAATTGGGAGTTACAATCAACAGTTCACACTGAGTGATATTCCTTTGGCCAAAACAGCGACGGGCTGGAGTCTAACGGGGGGGGCTCTAAACTGGATTAAGGCTGATGCGGGTTTGGGGTTCCAATATACGTTGACGGCGTTTGATCTAACGAAGACACTCACTGGCTTCGAGGCGATGGTTGATGGCATATTCACGAACACGAGTCCCAATGAAGTCATCAATACAGTTGATGGGTTCTTCTCTTCTCAGAAGAAGCTAGCATCGTTAAAGGGTACCAGTTTTTCAGCAGATTTGACTGCTGGCACGACCTCAGTTCCAACGCCAGCGCTGTTGCCTGGTTTGATCGGTCTTGGGCTGTCAGTTGCGCGGAAGCGGAAAGCAGTAGACTGCTAAACCAGCAGTAGATCGCGCTATCCCATATTCCCATTTGAGAAGTTCCGGTCGATCGATTGATCTGCCGGAACTTCTGCTATATGTGCCCTACAGAAAATCCGGATGATTTACTAAAAAAACAATATCTCTAGCTCGATCATAAAGCACGGATGAATTCCCCGTGACAAGAGTGACACATCTGCGAAAAATGAGACATACTATCTGTATAGATACGTACTCCTTAGGGAATACTCCTGTGGGGGACTAGGCATTTCCAAGGTCACAGGCTTTCAAGTTTCGTCTACCAAACTTGCGTCGAATTATCTGTATTTTAGTTCAGGGCTAATCCACTTAGTCATAGCTTAAGGCTGGCTTACGCATCGATCGAGATTGCTTGCGAAGGCTGAGCGTTTTTAAGGTTGGGGACGATCACCGTAGGGCTACGGTTACATAAAATTGCAATTCACCAACACACAGGTAGGTTAAACATGAAGAATGTTTTGGAAAAGGCTCTTAAGGCAACTGTCGTAGCAAGCGTTGTGGCTGGCGCAGCGATCGTGTCTAATGCTCAAGAAGCTGCAGCGTTTAACATTGTTGCTCCCGCTCGGTTAGATTTGAGTGGTACACAACCCCTCACTGCTTCGTCTACTGGGCTCGACTTCAATGGTCCTGGGAATAGTTTGTCCAATACTGCAATCAATATCGTTGGGTCTAGCAGTGGTGTGTTCACAGCTTTGGCTGGTACTGCCGCTGAAATCTTTAACCTAACCCTAGCTGATCTGTCGGCAGGGAAGAAAGATAATTGGATTAGGTTGTTTAATACTGCATCTGCCACAGATGATATCTTCTTCAGCCTGACTGCTATCAATAGTGCTAATGTACTCCCCGGTGGATCTTTCAATCTAGGGGTTGCTACTTTTGCTGGGAAGTTCACCACGCTTAATGGAGATTCGCTTGCGGATGGTTTTGCAGTCGCCTCCCTAAATCCGCAGACCAACAGCGGTCCCTGGACTATGAGCATCTTTGCCACAAGTTCCACCCCCCAGAACACCGTCCCCACCCCAGCACTCCTCCCCGGCCTGATCGGCATGGGAATTGCTGCTGCTCGTAAGCGTCAGGCCAAGACCGCTGTCGCCTAAGGCATAGCCCCTGAGCTAAAACTGCCGAATTACTGCGGTAATACTTGAAAAACAAAATGCAGCGGTTTTATGCCGCTGCATTTTTCTTGAACGCCTGCCAGCAAACAGATTAAATGATTCACCTTAGCTTTACAAATACTGCTGGAAGTTCGTAAAAACTTGCTCCAATTCTATCGGATCTGGTCTGGCTTCTCCGTAATAAGGTGTAGAACGAGGTACGTCTTTCGACAGACCTAAGACGTACACCTTTTGAAGGAACCATCCGGATTTCCGCAACAGTTCTAGAAAAGAGGATCGCGATCGATAAATTGATCGTATCCCTGACCCATGTTCCATCTTGCTCAACTAACTTATTCATAAGACTAGGCACTTCCTATGACTATCGCCGCCAAACCCACCACCAGCAGCGCCTCCACAGGCCGTGGAATCTTCTCGATCGTTGGCATCGCTTGTATCGTTGGCTTCGCGATCGACATACTGATCGCCGCCCTCCCCATGAACCCAGGGGCCTTAGAATGGCGCGTCGGCTTCTTGCGGCAGTTGAGCGATCGATCGGTCGTCCCAATGATCGGCCTCGGCTTCCTGATGTTCGCCTGCATGGACGCCCGCGCCCTGCGCAAACAACTTGGCTACGTCGGTATGGCCGCTGGCGTCATCTGCCTAATGCTAGGCGTCCTCGCCATCCGCGACGGCGTCACCCTCCAAAACGAAACCCTCAAAACGATCAATGGCCGCGCCGCCCAGGTCCAACAGCAAATCCAAGAGGCCCAGTCCAAGCCCCCCGCTGGCGCCAAAATCACCCCCCAAGATGTCGAGCAGGCCATGAAGCAGATCGAAGAGCGATCGCAGACCATGCAAAGCAACGCCAAGGGCAACATCCTTAAGACAGGCGCCAACAGCGTAGGTAACCTCGTGGTGGTGGGCTTAGCCCTGATCGGCCTAGGCCGCTATGGTGTCCGTCCTCCCCGCAACTAACGCGATTTGTAATGCATAGGAAGGCCCCCAAACCCCCAAGTTTGGGGGCTTTGAACTGGGTAAACCCTATTGCAATACCGTTTTGGAGGCGATGCGGGTGGCCTTACGATCGCCCTCGGACAAGCTCTGGCCAGTCTGAAGCTGGGTGGCATGGGTCTGCAAAATCGTCGCACCCTGGTGATCGCCCATTTGCAGCGCAGTCTGGGCAGCGGTCTGGAGCATGGTGGCGGCGCCAGGGCGATCGCCCTGGGAGAGTTTGCTGTCGGCGATTTGGGTTTGGCGGTATTTGGCGAGGGCGAGGATGTGGGTTTGGACCTCGGGGTTGGGGGCGGCTTGGTAGCTGTTGCTGCTGCGGATGGTGATGGGGCGAGGGTCGCTTTTGAGGCTGGTTTGGCCGAGGCCTGGGTGGTCGTAGGTGATTTGGGCCTGGGCGATGGCCGCTTCGCCCGCTGGGATTGCGCCGAGGTAGAGGTTGGCCAGGATGACGCGGGGGGCATCGACCATCAGGTCTCCCAAGCGGACGGTAATTTGGTTGTCTGCTTGCTGGACGAGGAGTTCGATGGTTTCGGGGGCGACCTGGGCTAGGGGCTTAAGTTCGGCCAGGCGGACGCCTGGGGCGAGGGTGAGGGTGAGGTAGGCGTTGGTGAGGCGGACGGCTTGGGCGCGATCGAGGACCTGGGCAAAGGCTTTGCGGGCCTGTTCGGGCCGTTGAACGTAGAGTAATGTACCGCTAGCTGCGTCACTCAAAGCTTCGAGGACGTCTTGGTTCCAGTGATCGCCGAGGCCGAGGACATTGAGTGTCATGTTGTATTCGGCGGCCAGGTGGGCGAGTTTTTGGCAGCGATCGTTGTTGCCATGTTCGTTTTCACCGTCGGTGAGCAGGAGGAGTTGGGATACGGTGCCTTTTTTGGCCTTAGCAAGTTCTTCGATGCCGGCTTTGAGGGCGTCGTCAATATTGGTGCCGCCTGCGCTTTTGAGGGCGTCGATTTGGGCCAGAAGGGGGGCACGGTCACCGACGGTTTGGCTGGGGACGAGGACGATCGCCTGGTGGTCGAAGGCGACGATGGAGAGGATGTCGCCATTGCTGAGTTGTTCGATCAGGGTTTTGGCGGCCTGCTTGATGGTGTCGAGGGGGTTGCCTTGCATGGAGCCGCTGCGATCGAGGACCAGGCAGAGGTTGAGGGGGGCGGCGGCGCTGCTGCTGGTGCCGAGGGGGAAGACAGAGATGGCAGCTTGGCGCTGGCTGGCGGCCTGGCTGGCGTCAACTTGGGCATCACTCAGGGCAATTTCTAGGCCGACGTGGATCATGGCTGTGGGGGTGAGGTTTGGGGACAGTTAGGTTGTTTACTTCACTTCAATGATAGTCAGTTCCGCAAAGTTGTTGAGGGATCTGCTTGCTTAAGATGCCCTAGGGAATAGGCCCCGCGATCAGCAACTCAATCAACTCAATCAACTCTATACATCAATCAGGCCAAAGGGCTCGGGATGGATGGGTTCATTATAGGCGATCGCCCATACGGATTGATGTTTCAGTTCGATTGTACTGGGGCGATCGAACCTCCACCATCTATTTCAGTGTAGATGGTCTAGCCTTTGACAGAAGATTGCTCAAATTCGAGAATGCTAACTAATATCTGAATCAGATCGGCGAGATCGGCGGGAACCCGGTAAAGGTTTAAATCTTGGGTGATGGTTCGGGAGTCCCGATCGAACTGTCCAAATTGCCAGATGTTACCTGTGGAGATGGCACCATGGAGGATGGGCTGGTCAGATTCGATCCATTGGTCAAGGGCGATTAGTTCGATCGCAAGTTGGACAAAACCACGTTCTAGATCTTCGTTTTTAGCCTCAATTACAAGGAAGGTTTGACGGTTTTGGAGGAGGTAGTCGAGGGAGCCTTTGAGTTGGTGGCTGACGGAGACGGGGTATTCGATGTTGAGGGTGGCTTGGGTATAGTGGAGGACGTCGGTTAGGACTGGGGCGATCAGAAATTCGCGTCTGGCCATTTCGCTGGTGAGGCTGAGGCGGGGGAGACTTTCTTCGATGCGGGCTTTGAGATCGATGAGGCGATCGAGTTCTCCGGTGTAGCGTGGGAGCTGGAGTGCACGGCGTTGGAGGGTGACGCCGAAGTAGGCAAGAATGTCTTGGGGGGCGAAGTTGAGTTTGAAGTAGTCGGAGAAGGTATAGGCCTGATCCGGCTGGATAATTGGATTCTTGAGCATTAGAATTAGCCAGCTTTGAAATTTACGCGGATTTGGGCCATGGCAGTTGGACCATCTACCAGGTCACCCCGTTCGGCGGCTTCCCATCCGAGTTGGGCTTCATGCCGGAGAGATTCTAGCTGCTCTTGGGATAGGTCGTCTTGTTGCCGTAGGAGGTTGATGCCTTGGGTGATGACGTCGATCGCGGAGTCGTAGTGACCTGTGTCTAGCTCTTGCTGGACTAGGGCTTCTAGTTCTGGGGTGAGGACGATCTGCATGATGGGTCTTCTATAGGGTGATGGCTCACATTTTAGCGGGTTGTCAGGGGCTTTGGTACTGTAGTCTGATTGTACTGGGGCGATCGAACCTCTGCCATCTATCTCAGGGTAGAAATGGAGCGATCGAACGTTACTGCTCAGATGAAATTTGCGACTTTAATACGGTGATTAGATTTGGCAATGCAGTTTGAATAGCATCCCAAACGATATTCAGATCGATCGCATCATATTCATGGACCAATCGGTTTCGCATCCCGTTGATCTCAGCCCAAGCTACTGTCGGCAGAGTTTGGCGAGTGGCTTCTGAAACCCGTCGGGCTGCTTCAGCAATCACTAACAAGCGACGAATAACGGAATCCTGGAGCTGTATATTTGTCTCAAACTCAGCCTTTGAGCATTGCGCTGTATAGCTCACAGCGAGTTCCGCTGATTGCAGCATATCAAGTAGGAATTGACGATCGCGACTCATAAATCACTTGGGCAGAGGAGAGGATTTCTTGACGACGAAGGTAGTTGCGGCTGGATTCAATGCTCTGACGTGTAACTAGGTCGATCTCTCGATGAAAAATAGCTTTCAAGGCAGCTTCCATCTGATCGAGGGTACTGAAGGTCGGATGGGCCTCTGGATGAAACTGCACCATGACGTCAATGTCGCTATCTGGGCAAAAGTCATCCCGCAGGACAGAACCAAATAGAGCGAACTCTGTGACTTGCCAGCGATCGCAAAATTCTGCAATGGGTTGCATCGGTAGGTCGATGGCCATGTTAGTTTACTTCCCTCGCGATATTTTAGGTCCAGGGTAGGTCCATTATAGGCGATCGTCCATGCGGGTTAGCATTTTAGTTCAAATATACTATAACGATCGCACCACCGCCATCTATCTCAGGATAGAAAGGGCAAACCTATTATTAGTGCTCCACTATCGATCGAAAGACAGATTGACACAGGCACAAACGCCCTGCCAATCGCGATCGGATAGTTTTCCGACAAATACGAAATTCGCTGAGGGCGGTAATGTTGAAATGAAACAACGGAAAACAGATGGGACTTTTAATTTGGCATCCTTCCAGTCTTGAAGAATATGGTCAGTGACACCTAAAGAAGCTGTTTGACTGGTGAGCAATCCAACAATGATGTCAGGACGATTGGCGTGATAGGTCGCCGAAGACAAAATTACAGCAGGACGACGCTTGATGCCATTCACCCCAGGGAAATCAACTGCGACCACATCACCAGCTCTAAATTTCACTAAATCAACTCCTCATCGTCAGGATAAATTGTTGCTGCATATTGCAAAGAGAACTTTGATAGGTCAGAGATATCTTCTTCTGTCCAAGTACTGCTCTCATCCACAACGGCCAAATTTTGGGGGGCCAAGTTACTCAGGATCAAAGTTGCCAGTTGCAACCGCTCTCCCGGTGGTAGGGCTCGAATCACCTGTGTATAAATTTCATCAATAGTGGTCGGCATAGTCTTGTCCTCGGTTCTATACATCAATCAGGCCAAAGGGCTCGGGATAGATGGGTTCATTATAGGCGATCGCCCAAACGACTTGGCATTATAGTCTGATTGTACTGGGGCGATCGCACCACTGCCATCTATGCTCAGGGTAGACATCTATGCTCAGGGTAGAAATGATTGGAGTGGGCGATCGATCGTTTGTCGCCCGCCCCCAAGGCCCAAGATTTCGCTATGATGTGAACAGTCACTCCCCCGATTGCCATGCCTTCCCCCTTCCCTGGAATGGATCCCTATCTCGAACATCCCAGCATGTGGCCCGAAGTCCACCATCGGCTAATTAGCGCTATAGCTGATGCCCTGGAACAGACCCTGACGCTCGATTATCGGGTCGCGATCGAGAAGCGTACCTACCTGAGCGTCCCAGAGGATTCAGTATTAGTGGGTATTCCCGATGTCTCGGTGTATCACAAGACGGAGCGCAACACCGCCACCGCCGTTATCCCTGAAACTCGATCGGCTTCTGTGACCGTGACATTGCCAATGCCAGAGGAAGTTAAAGAAGGATATTTAGAGCTGCGGGATATTGCAACAGGTGAAGTCGTAACTGCGATCGAGGTACTATCACCCACCAACAAACGCGCTGGCCCAGGCTTAAATGCCTATCAATCGAAGCGACAAACTGTTCTGAGCAGCCGAACCCATTTAGTGGAAATTGATTTATTACGGGGAGGGGAGACCATGCCGATGCTAGGTACGATCGCGCCTTCCGACTATCGAATCTTGGTCAGTCGATCGACCACTCGTCCCCGCGCCGAACTCTATGGGTTCAATCTGGAAGAGCCCATTCCTGTGGTCGGAATTCCACTCAAAGCCGGAGCCGCAGAGGTTACCTTAGATTTGCAAACCTTGCTGGCGGGAATTTACGATCGTGCCCGTTATGCACTATCGATCGACTACAACCAAACCCCAATTCCTCCAATCCGGCAAACTGCCCAAGCTTGGACAAAGGAACAAATTAACAATCAAATCGATGGATCTTCTATGAGGTGACGGTTCACATTTTAGCGGTTTTTTGGGGGGCTTTGGTGCTACTGAGGCGATCGAACCCCTGCCATCTATCTCAGGGTAGAAATGGGATCGCGAAGGATGCGTTATACTAGAGGTCTCGCCCATGTACAGGACTGACATTATGCAAGTGCGCGATCGATTGATTCAAGAGACTGAAGGGCTGCCAGAAAAGATGCTGGTGGAGATGTTGGATTTTTTGCAGCTGCTTAAAGGTGGGGCTGCTCCTGAGGCTGATGTCTCGACCCAGGCATTGGTGGCTCGGGTGGAATATTTAGAGACGGTTCTGGGGATTCAGAAGGGTCTTGCATCTTTTGACCGAGGGGAAGGTATTCCAGCGGATGAGGCTTTGGAGAGTCTGCGTCAGAAATATAACATTCCACGGCGATGATGAACTATCGGGTAACGATCCAGCTAGAACGACAAGATTTGGTGTGATCGGCTAAAATTGTAGAACTAATGACGGCTGCCCTATGACACAAACCGCTGACAATCCAAAAAAAGCGCCATCCCAACCAGAAGCCAAGTCCCCACTGGGCTTCACCGAGATTGGTGTGAGTGGGTTCAAATCTTTTTCGGAGGAGACAAGGATTCAGTTGGGTTCGTTAACCATCTTGGCAGGGGCCAATAGTTCCGGGAAATCGAGTATTATGCAACCGCTGCTTTTAATGAAGCAGACCTTGGAAGCTTATTACGATCCTGGGGCTTTGCTGCTGGATGGACCAAATATTAGTTTTACATCTGGAGAGCAATTTCTTTCTAAACTGTCGGATGGCCCTCGAGCCAAGGTTTTCTCGCTTTATCTAGCTGCCCATAAATCAGCAGGTATAAGAATCACATTTGATTGGTCAGCAGATCAGGGAATGGATGTATTGGAGCAGTCTTTCCTATCACCTTCTTACGAGGAGCTTAGAGTAATTAAAAGGAATATGTCCAATGAAGAAATTGAGGCGACACTTCTTTCAGAATATGATTTAAATGTGCCGAGAAGGGGCGAATTTTGGCGGGTAGAGCGTACAAGATGTTTTCTGAAACTTGCAGAAATGAATAGGGGAATAACATTAACCTCTATTCCATTTTTCAATGATGATGATAAAATGCTGTCCCAAATCATTCATGTTCAAGGTTTAAGAGAATCTCCTAGGCGCATCTATGGAACAGCTGCTGTGAAAGGCTCTATTTTCGTTGGGCGGTTTGAAAATTATGTCGCTAGCCTCATCAATCAGTTCCAGCAAGAAGCCCCTGAGCAGTTAGTTAAGCTCCAGAAAGCATTGGGGAAGCTGGGCTTGACAGAAAAAATTCAAGCCCAACGACTCAATGATTCTCAGATTGAGTTACGGGTTGGACGTGTATTAGGTTCAACTGGCGATGATATGGTGAACATTACCGATGTGGGCTTTGGCGTATCTCAGATGTTACCTGTGATTGTGGCTTTGCTAGTGGCACAGCCAGGACAGTTAGTCTACATCGAACAACCTGAAATCCACCTCCATCCCCTCGCCCAAGTTGCAATCGCAGAAATTTTCGCTGAGGCTGCCAGCCGAGGCGTTCGTGTTGTCATAGAAACCCACAGTGAACTATTTTTAATGGGAATTCAGGCCCTTGTCGCAGAAGATAAACTTGATCCGAATGCCGTAAAACTTCATTGGTTCACCCGCCAAGCCGATGGCTCATCCAAGGTGACTAGCGCCGACCTGGATGAAATGGGTGCCTTTGGTGACTGGCCCGAAGACTTCGGCTCAACTTCACTCGGCATGACTAATCGCTATCTCAGCGCCGCCGAAGCAAAATTATGGAGTGGCCACAACGGTAACGCCTCGCATGGGTAAAAGTTTAGTTATTGATGCCTCGATCGCCCGTTCTTGTGGTGACCAAACAGCAACCTATCCCACATCTGTCCGCTGTCGCGATTTCCTGATTGAAACGCAAGCGAACCAACATCGCATTGTGCTCACAGCCGATATCAACGCCGAGTGGAACAAACACAAATCGCGTTTTGCTCGTCAATGGCTGGGCAGCATGATCGCGCGTAAACAATTTACCAAGATCTTAGATTTACCGATCGATCCCGAACTCTGGGACCCGATCGAAGAACTCGCCAAAGATGATGGCGAACGTGCTGCCATGACCAAGGATATTCTGCTATTGGAAGCCGCTTTAGCCACCGATCGAGCAATTACCTCACTTGATGAGAAAACCGCCCGCAAGTTCTTTACCCTGGCCGCCAAAACAATCCCAAAACTACGCTCTATCGTTTGGGTGAATCCTGACAAGCCGGAGGAAATACCAATCGAATGGCTCAGAGAAGGTGCGCCAGCAGATGAATTTCGGATGTTGGGCAATGCTGAATGATGTGGTGTTGGGAACCGAATTCCGCCAATGCACTTCACCCGACTCGCAGGCGAGGCAGAACACGGTGCCCCCTCTTTGCTGAGCGTTGTGAGTAGTACGCATCCCGCCATGCGACCGTGGGCGCTGGCGCCGGCC
>JAAUSA010000311.1 GCA_012031975.1 Alkalinema sp. RU_4_3
TTGTTGGGGTTTGGGGGGATCGATCGCCTCGCTACCCAGGATATTGTCGAGTTGGTTAAGGGACTCGCGGAAGGCCTGTTGGGCGGCTTGGCGTTTTTGTTTGGCTTGGTTCATGGCGATCGATCACTCCGATGGATAGAAACTAGCTTTTGCTAGCGTGGACAACTCCTAGGCAGATACAAGTTCTGTAATTAGGGTACCCGATCTGTTTGGAGTGGTTGCGGGTAGATCCCCTTGGGGTTGAGAATAGGAGGGCTGATTTTTAAGGTCCCTCGCGTGACGCAAGCATTTGACTATGATTTGGTAATTGTTGGAGCAGGCGTCGGCGGCCATGGGGCAGCTCTCCATGCCGTCGCCTGCGGACTCAAGACTGCCATCATTGAAGGTGGCGACATGGGCGGCACCTGCGTCAATCGCGGTTGCATCCCCTCCAAAGCACTGCTCGCCGCCTCTGGAAAGGTGCGAGAACTCCAGGATGCAAAACACCTCAGCGCCTTCGGTATCCAGGTGGGGGGTGTGGCCTTCGATCGCGCTGCCATCGCCGACCACGCCAACATGGTCGTCACCAAACAGCGCGAGGGCCTCATCGGTAGCCTCAAACGCCTGGGGGTCGATGTGATCCAGGGCTGGGGCAGCGTTGCCGATGTTCAGAAAGTGAAGGTCCTGCAACCGGATGGGACCGAACGCACCGTCACCGGAAAAGACATTCTCCTCGCCACTGGATCCGTTCCCTTTGTCCCACCGGGCTGCGAAATTGACGGGAAGACCGTGTTCACGAGCGATCACGCAGTAAAACTCGAAACTTTGCCGCCTTGGATCGCGATCGTCGGCAGTGGCTACATTGGTTTGGAATTTGCTGACGTCTACTCCGCTCTAGGCTGCGAAATCACCCTGATCGAAGGTTTGGATCAGCTCATGCCAGGGTTTGACCCAGATATTGCTAAGTTGGCTCAGCGCACTCTGATTCAGGCAAGGGATATCGAAACCAAGGTGGGCGTGTTGGCCATGAAGGTCAAGGCCGGATCGCCCGTGGTGATCGAACTAGCCGATGCCAAGACCCGCGAGGTCGTCGAAACCCTGGAAGTGGATGCCTGCTTGATCGCTACCGGGCGTGTCCCGAAAACCAAGGAATTGGCCCTAGAAAACCTGGGTGTGGAACTCCAGCGGGGGTTTATTCCCGTGGGCGATCATCTAGAAGTGATGAAGGGCGATAGTCCGATTCCCCATTTGTGGGCGATCGGCGATGCCACAGGAAAACTGATGCTGGCCCATACGGCCTCGGCCCAGGGCATGGCGGTGGTGGAGACGATTTCTGGTCGGCCTCGCACCGTGGATTATCAGTCGATCCCAGCAGCGGCCTTTACCCACCCTGAAGTGAGCTTTGTCGGCATGACCGAACCTGCCGCCAAGGAAAAGGGCAAAGCCGAGGGGTTTGAAGTCAGCTCGGTGCGGACCTATTTCAAGGGGAACGCTAAGGCGATCGCCGAGGGTGAAACCGACGGCATCGCCAAGGTGATCTTCCGGCCCGACAATGGCCAGTTGCTTGGCGTCCATATCTTCGGTCTCCATGCAGCTGATTTGATCCAGGAAGCCGCCAATGCCATGAAGTTGCACACCCCGGTCCAGGAGTTGGCCTTCTCGGTCCACACCCATCCGACTTTGTGCGAAGTCCTAGACGAAGCCTTTAAGCGCGCCGCAGGCGCAGGCGGTGGCCACTAATGGTAGATATTCGTCGTCGATCGCCCCTCCCCTCGATCAAAGTCTCGACCCTCCAGTTCAATATTTCAGGGCCAGAAACCGAACCTCGAAACATCCTCGAAAAGATTGTCTGGCAAAAGGAAATCGAAGTCGCCGCCCTGCGGGAGAAACTCCCCCTGCTGGACTTGCAGAAACAACTGGCCAACCTCAAGGCCCCCAGGGATTTCCTAGGAGCCCTCAAGGCCCAGAAGACCAGTCCAGCCGTGATCGCCGAGGTCAAGAAAGCCTCGCCGAGCAAAGGGGTGTTTCGAGAAGACTTCGATCCGGTGCGATCGCCAAGAGCTACGAAGCAAACGGCGCTTCCTGTCTGTCTGTCCTGACCGATCACGAGTTCTTTCAGGGTAGTTTTGAGAACCTGGCGTTGATCCGCGCTGCTGTGGATTTGCCATTGCTCTGTAAGGACTTCATCATCTATCCCTATCAGATGTACTACGCCCGCGCCAAGGGTGCGGATGCAGTGCTGTTGATCGCGGCGATCCTGTCCGACAAGGATTTGGAGTATTTCCTCAAGATTGTCCAGAAGATGGGCATGACGGCTTTGATCGAGGTTCACGATCTAGAGGAGATGGACCGGGTACTGGGCCTGAACGCCGAGGTGAGTTTGATTGGGATTAACAATCGCGATCTGACGGACTTCACGGTGACGCTGGATACGACGGCGAGTATTTTGGCGGCGCGGGGTAGTGTTTTGAAGGAGAGGGGGATTGCGATCGTTAGTGAGTCGGGCTTGTTTACGTCGGGCGATCTGCAGACGGTTGCTCAAGCTGGCGCTGAGGCGGTGTTGATTGGGGAGGCGTTGATTAAACAACCCGATCCGGGGGTGGCTTTGAAGGGGTTGTTTGATTAACTAAGGCCCCCTAGCCCCCAAGTTTGGGGGGACCGGAGTCGTTTAGTGGGTTAGCCTTGCCCAGTTCAAAGTTCCCCAGAATTGGGGGATTTAGGGAGCCTCGACGACTTGGATCGATCGAACCATTCATCTACAATAAGCAACTGTGTTAACTAATGTAACAGGGGAGAATCCTATGAGTCGTCAAACAGCCATCATCATCGGTTCCGGCATCGGTGGCCTATCCCTCGGCATGCGACTCCAGAGCATGGGCTTCGACACCACCATCCTCGAAAAACTCGACGCCCCCGGCGGACGCGCCTACGTCCGTTACGCCGACGGCTTCACCTTCGACATGGGACCCACAGTCCTCACAGTACCCCACCTGATCGAAGAACTCTTCTCCCTCGAACGCGGAGCAGCCGCCCTTACCCTCCCCGACTTCCCCGCCTCCGTCATGGGACCCGAAAGCCGCATCACCTCAGGCATCAGCGGCGGCCCCAACACCAGCAAATACGCCAAAATCATCCCCATCCTGCCCTTCTACCGCATCTACTTCGACGACGACAGCTACTTCGACTACGACGGTGACCCCGTCAGCACCCGCCGCCAGATCGCCGAACTCGCCCCCGAAGACCTAGAAGGCTACGAAAAATTCCACGACGCAGCAAAAGCCATCTTCGATCGCGGCTTCATCGAACTCGGCTACACCTACTTCGGCGACCCGATCACCATGTTGAAGATCGCCCCCGACTTGGTCAAACTCGACGCCGTCCGACCCCTCTTCAGCTTCGTCTCCCGCTACTTCAAAAGCGACAAAATGCGCCAAGTCTTCAGCTTCGAGCCATTGCTCGTCGGCGGCAACCCCCTGAAAGTCCCCGCCATCTACGCCATGATCCACTTCGTCGAAAAAACCTGGGGCATCCACTTCGCCATGGGCGGCACCGGCGCATTGGTCCGTGGTTTCGTCAAAAAATTTGAAGAACTCGGCGGCACCATCTGCTACGACAGTGAAGTCACCAAAATCGACATCGAAGGCAAACGCTTCGGACGCCGCACCGCCAAAGGCGTCACCCTTAAAGACGGCACCAAACTCACCGCCGACCTCGTGGCCTCCAACGGCGACTATGCCCACGTTCACAAGAACCTGATCGATCCGAAGTTCCGGCTCATCAACCAGGACGCGCGGATCAAACTGACCAAGCAATCCATGTCGATCGTCGTGATCTACTTCGGCTTCAACGCAGAAGGATTGGACCTCGATCTGCGCCACCACAACATCATCCTCGGCCCCCGCTACGAAGAACTCCTGACCGAGATCTTCGATCGAAAAGTCCTCAGCCCCGACTTCTCCCAATACCTGCACATCCCCAGCCTCACCGATCCCAGCATGGCCCCTCCCGGCCACCATGCCGCCTACACCTTGATCCCCGTCCCCAACAACGCCAGCGGCATTGACTGGAGCGTCCAGGGCGATATCCTTGTAGACAAAGTTCTCAAATTCCTGGATGAGCGGGGGTATATACCGGGGTTGGGCGATCGCATCGTCACCAAGAGCTTCGTCACCCCCGACTACTTCGAAGGAACGCTCAACAGCTACCTCGGCAACGGCTTCGGCGTAGAGCCAGTACTTACCCAAAGCGCCTTCTTCCGCCCCCATAACCGCAGCGAAGACATCAAAAACTTCTACCTAGTCGGCGCAAACGCCCAACCCGGCGGCGGCACCCCCGCCGTAATGATGTCCGCCAAAATGACCGCCCGCGAAATCGCCAAAGACTACAACAATCCCCCAGGAGATCCTAGACGCCACCACCAGCACCCACCAACGAACCCGCGATATGTAACCCAAGCCCCGCCAACCCCCGCCCCGCCTCCCAACAGCTCAC
>JAAUSA010000312.1 GCA_012031975.1 Alkalinema sp. RU_4_3
TTCTTCTCCTGAGATAATTACAAATCACTAAATATAGGGGTTAAGGAGTGATTCATATCCCTTGCAGCGCTAGAAGTGGCTTATGAGTTAGGGGAAGGCAGGAACTTTCAAAGTTGCACATCGCCTAATATTTGAATTTGGAATTGCTGCCTCTCTCCCCAGATAGATGAGTCTGCTTCAAAACCCCGCTATACTAGGAACAGCTTTCAAACCGTTGAACTAGGGTGCAGGAGTCAACTTGTTATGGTGAACCAGATGATCGCAAATCCTAAGTTTTTCTACATCAGCCCCGAGGACTACCTGGAAGGGGAACGGGAGAGTCCCATCAAACATGAGTATCGGCGCGGCCTGGTCTATGCCATGGTCGGGGCCAAGAAACCCCATGTGATCCTGACAGGGAACCTAGCAAGGCTACTAGGAAACCATTTAGAGGCTCGTCCCTGTGTGGTGATGACCTCGGATATGAAGGTCAGACTGGAAGAAGCTGATTGCTATTACTATCCGGATGTACTCGTGACCTGCGATCCTAAGGATTTGGTCGGGACCGAGGACTATATTTATTCTCCGAAGTTGCTCATTGAGGTTTTGTCTAAATCTACGTCGAAGTTCGATCGCGGTGAGAAATTCACGGATTACCAGACCTGTGCATCCCTAGAGGAGTACGTGCTGGTGAGTCAGACGGAGCAGGCGATCGAGGTGCGAAGTTTGATTAATGGGGAATGGCAGATTGCGAATTATGGGGTGGGCGATCGGGTGGTGTTTCACAGTGTGGGTTGGTCAGGCGATATGCAGGCGATTTACGATAAGGTGACCTTGGTAAAAGGGCCGACTGAGGAGATCGCCTAACGTTTCCTGGTCTTTTTGACCGGGCAGGCGGGAGCGTTTTGAGCTTTGGCTTTGATGTAGTCGGGGGCTCCGAGTTTGGCACTTGGGTAGAGGCGATCGAATTCCCGTTGATAGTGTTTTGCGACGATCGGGTTGTCGATGACGAGGAGAGATTCGTCGTTGGTGTGGTTGGCGGCGGTGGTCCAGTTGTGGGAGCCGATGATCACTTTGCGGCGATCGAGTATTGCAAATTTGTGGTGTAGGAGGTCGCCGGGGGGCAGGTCAGCAACGCCGATGGTGGTCAGAGGGGTGCTCCAGGGGCGGTTGCCATCTTTGCA
The DNA here is from genome assembly GCA_012031975.1 of Alkalinema sp. RU_4_3. Lineage (GTDB taxonomy): Bacteria > Cyanobacteriota > Cyanobacteriia > Leptolyngbyales > Leptolyngbyaceae > JAAUSA01. Next base: position 1,164 of record JAAUSA010000312.1, read on the forward strand.
GTCGCCGCCTAGGTTGAGGCCCAGCATGTCTAGGGCTTCGCTATAGGGGCGGAAGATGAAGTCGGATTCGATTAAACCGCGAATGGTGGTTTTGGGCTGGAGGGGGGCGATCGCGTCTACGATGCCCTGGTCGGAGAAGACGAAGAGGGCGAAGTCGAGGGAGGTGGTGGTTTTGGCAATATGGCTGGCGATTAGGGCATTGGTGCTTTGGTCCCAGGTTTTGGTAGGAGAGAATTGGACTTCGAGGGTGTGGGTGCCGATCGGGACGGTTCTAGCGGGACGGGCGGGTTTGCGATCGCCAAATAAACTATCGAGCTGGCCGCCGGGTCCGTCTCCCCACATGAGGTTGAATTCTTCGGTGTAGAGGGCGGCGAGGGCAGGGCTTTTGAGTTTTAGGAGGCTGTTGGTGTTCCGCGCGTTTTTGGGGCGGAGAGGTCGCCGTGGATGTCGGAGGGGGTGAAGTTGGCGGTGGTGAGGAGGACAAGGTGGCGATCGATCACCAGGAATTTATGGTGCATCAAACCTGTGCCCTTGGTGCCGTCGGCGGTGTCGTCGAGGTTGGGGATTTGGGCGTTTTGGATAATAGCGAGGGCGTCGTAGGAGGCGATTTCCTTTGGGGTGATGTCGTTGTCACCGTTGTGATCGATCAGTTTTTGGTTTTCGCGGATGCGTTTTTGTTCGCGATCGTCGAAGGTTTGGATTTCGGATTCGGTGTATTCGCTGTAGGGTCGGCTGTATTTGTTTTCTAGGATGAGGCGGATTTTGATGCCTTTGTTATGTTTATGTTTAAGCGCTTGGGCGATTCTGGGAAGGCGGAGTTCCTGGACGGCGATGTCGATGGTGGTTTTGGCGCGGTTGATTTCGTCGATGATTTGTTGTTCCAAATTGTCGCCTTCGCGATCGATGGGGCGATCGTTTTCGCGATAGGTTTGGGCGGGGTTGTGGTTTGTGTAGACTTGGATGAGGGGATCTTGGGGGAGGGGTTTTACTTTTGAGGTGAAGCGGGGGCGGGCGATCGTCCAGCTAAGGAGGAGGCCGAGCCCCACTAGGGGGAATGCGAGGGTGCGAATGGGGGGAAGGGCTGACATAGGCTGCGGGGATAGAGGGATAGGAGTGGAGAGGCAGCCTGTGTTTTGGTAGGATGCCCGAAATGAGGGCAAAGATCACGGGGGTTTGAGTCCGGATTTTGTTTTTATACCACTGAATGAATAATGGAGGGGCGATCGCGGTTTTAAACTTACTAAATGCATTCCTCTATGAACGTCAGCACAGTTTTTTGTCTTGCTTATATTGCCGGGTTATTGCTGACGGCCTTGGGCAATTGGATGGTGTTGGGATTGTGGATCGCGGGGTTTTTCATCCTGGTTCTGTATGGGATGCGGGAACGCTTTGGGCAGCAGCAGTGGACAGTGGGAATGGTGGTGATGCTGGTGGTGGCGATCGCACCGATCTATTACCAGTTGCGTTTGCCCCAGCCGGAACCGCAGGATATTAGTCGCTATGCGGGTAAGACGGAATCGGTGACGGTGATTGGGACTGTGGAGACATTGCCGAAATTGACGCGATCGCAGAAGATGCAGACTTGGCTGAAGGTGAAATTCATCGAAACGCCTGCAATAGAGCCAGCTACTGGGAAATTATATTTGACGATGAATCAGGCCCAGGGCGCGGATCTGGTGCCGGGACAGCGATTGAAGGTGACGGGGATGTTGTACAAGCCCCAGGGGAGCCAGAATCCGGGTGGGTTTGATTTTCGGCAGTATTTGGCGCGATCGGGAAGTTTTGCCGGATTTAGAGCGGAGCAGGTGGAAATGGAGAAGCCACCGACGGGTTGGGCTTTATGGCAGTGGCAGCGGCGAATTGTACGCGGTCAGGCGGCGCAGTTGCCCTATCCGGAGGGGGCGGTGGTGAGTGCGATGGTGCTGGGGAGTCAGGGGGTGGATATTCCCTTTGAGGTGAAGGACCAGTTTACGCAGGTGGGGTTGTCCCATGCCTTGGCGGCTTCGGGGTTTCAGACTTCTCTAATTTTGGGCGTTGTGCTGGGTTTGACGAAGGCTTGGCCGAAGCGCTTTCAGGTGGGGCTGGGGGCGATCGCTCTTTGTCTATTTCTCGGGTTAACGGGGTTGCAGCCGTCGGTGTTGCGGGCGGGGATGATGGGTGGGGCGGTGCTGGTGGCGTTGGGGATGGAGCGGACGGTGAAACCTTTGGGGGCTTTACTGATGGCCTGTGTGGTTTTGCTGTTTGTGAATCCGGGCTGGATTTGGGATTTGGGGTTTGGACTCAGTGTGTTGGCGACGCTGGGATTATTAGTGACGGTGCCTTGGTTGAGCGATCGCCTCGATTGGCTGCCGGGGAAGTTGCAGGCGGCGGTGGCGGTGCCTTTGGCGGCGATGGTTTGGACGATGCCGTTGCAGTTGTGGCAGTTTGGGATGATGTCGCCCTATGGATTAATTGCGAATGTGGTGGTGACGCCGTTGATTTCGATTTTGAGTTTAGGTGGGATGGTGAGTGCGATGGCGGTGGCGATCGTTCCGCAGTTTGGTTTTCTAACAAGCTGGTTGCATTTTCCCTGTGCGGCTTTGCTGTGGGTGGTGGATATGTTTTGTAAATTGCCGGGGAGTACGGTGGCTGTTGGGACGATTTCTGGGGCGGCGATGGTGGGGGTTTACGCTGTGATGGTTGTAATGTGGCAGCGGCCTGATTGGCGTAAGTTTGGGGGTTATGGGTTGGTGGCGATCGCCCTAGTAATCATGATTGCCAATCGCCCTGGCGATAGTATTACGGCTCTGGCGACGAGCGATCAACCTGTTTTGGTGGTGCAACAGCAGCAGGTGGGTTTGATTAATAGTGGAAGCGAAACCACGGCTCAGATGATGGTTGCGCCGTTTTTGCAGCAGCAGGGTATTAATCGGTTGCATTGGGGGTTGGCAATGGTGGGCGATCGCGCGGAAGAAAATGCCTGGGGAAATTTGGGGCATTATTGCGGGGCGATCGGCTTTACCATTTGCCTGGTTTGAAACGTCAGGGACCGGAGCTGAATCAGGGGCAGCGTTTTGGTGGGGTAAGGTTGGAGCCGATCGCCGATCAGGCTGTCCAGATGGAGGTGGAGGGCGATCGATGGTTGCTGTTGCCGTCAAGTAAGAAGGCGTTGCAGCAGAATATTCAGGTGGCTGATAGTACGGTGCTGTGGTGGAATGGTGGAGGTTTGGACCCGGTACTTTTGGGGCGTCTGGGGAAGGTGAGGACGGCGATCGCATTTGGGCGGCGTTTGAATAGCAAGACGGAGAAGGTGTTGGAGGCGCAG
>JAAUSA010000081.1 GCA_012031975.1 Alkalinema sp. RU_4_3
AAATTGCTAACTGGCAGGAGAAACGCAATGAAACAGCCAACACGGTTGATTGGCGTTTCACCACGCAAGATGCCAGGATTAAGCTCAAGCATCTCTATCCCTCATTTCAGCCCTGACTGACCACTAGTACACTAACCCCGCACCAAACTCATCCGCAGATCGCGCAACATTTTACTCGTCCCCTCCTGCAACGCCTGCGCGATCAATGGCAACATCATCGTGCCCACCGGAAAACTTGGAAACAGCAAACTCTGCACCGACTCCACATATTCCCCATCCTGCAACAAATGAATTCTAAACTCCCCCTGCCGATACACCCAAACCTCCGGCACCATCAACCGCAAATAAACCTCAAACGTTGTCAGCGAAGTTACATCTGATTCAATTGCCAAATCCGGCGGCGGATAATCATTCAAGTCCATTTGTTCCATACAGGCTCGAACTTTCGCGGCATTCTCACCAATATAGAAACACTTATCTGGCTCCAGCCCCGCCCGCTTTGCTGGCTTGCGTAATGTCGTCGCCCCAAAGTCCTCCCAATCAATCTCCATCGCATCCAACAGCACCGTAACAATATAGCCAATAATTAAATGTGGCCGTTCATGGGCAGGCATCGGAGCCATAATTGCCAACACTCCATCTAAATAAACCGCTCGACAATCATGACGCTCCCCAAAAGCCGCCACGATCGCCTCATACCGTTCCCAACTCACATCATGCAGCACCAACAGACTCCCTTCGCGCAGGTCCATGTCCGCCACATCGATCGTCGTCAAATCCAGCACTGCAACCATCTTGCCCACCATTGTTGAAATATTGCGATCGATCCTTCACCCTTCATCATACCAAAAGCCCCAAAAATTCACTTCACCCCAGCGCGTTGTACCATAATCAGGCCGAGATCTTGGTGCGCGCAAATGCAAATAGACTTTCATCACGGAGTAACCTACATCCTGGCCCGCATGGCTGGATTTGAGCCGAGAGATGCCCATAGGATCGCCTACAGTGCCCAATACGTCGATGACGCCACCCAGTCCGGCGTGATCAAATTCGACAACGGAGCCATGTTCAGCCGCATCAGCTCCGCCCACAAACTCCTCGACTACCGCAACCTCAGCGAACTCGCCAACCACCACGTCTGGCTCCCCTTCCACTTCCTGCCCGGCAACGGCAACCTCCCCCCGGACCAAAATCCCCCCGGCACCTTCATCGACAAACTGATCTGCCGCCCCAACAGCCCAGTCGCCCAGGATATGGTCACCGAAGCCATCGCAGCAGCCACCAAACCCTACGGCCTCCACCGCCTCGGCATCACCATGCATGTCTACGCCGACACCTGGGCACACCAAGGCTTCACTGGCGTCAACCACGCCATCAACGATGTCAAACAAATCTTCACAGGTAACGGAGAACCCGATCGCAATCTCCTCGATCGCCTCGTCAGCTACTTCATCACCGAAGCCCTGCCCCTGGGCCATGGCGCCGTCCTCGGCCATCCCGACAAACCCTTCCTGGAATGGAGCTACATCAACGGACGCGGCGAACATATTCAGCGCAACAACCCCAAGGACTTCATGGATGCCGCCCAGCACATGTGTCAAGCCATGCAGCGCTACCGCCTCCAAGACCCCCAGGCCGATGTGCCGGGCCTCGCCGAGGTCGATCGCACCCTCCTCGCCACCCTGTTTCAATCGATCAGCGACGAAAAAGCTACGACCGCCACCAGCGCTGGTTAAGTGCGATCGCCCTGGGCCAATTCAGTTTTGGACCCGAGGAGGTTACCTATCAAGCCCAGGACTGGAAGGAAACTGCGCTTCAAACCCAGATCGATCCCAACGATCGCGATCGAATCTATCCCTACCATGAAGGCTTCCTAACAAGTGACTGGAAACGCTTCCATGATGCCCTGCAAGCCCACCATTTCTTTGTAACGCGCGAGCTACTACCGCGCTATGGCATTTGCGTGGCCTAAACAAAAAGAAGGCCGCGATTGATGTCGCGACCTCCAGGATTATCTTGTGGACCCTTGTCCTTTTTGTCGTGCCCACCGTTCCAATCGCCGCCTTTGAGCTTGAGCCGCAGGGCCTGGGTCTGTTTCTTAATCTGTCTCTGGCGGGCGGAGCTTTTCCGACCCTTGTCATTGCGTCCCTCTCGGCGAGGCGACTCCCATCGTTTCATGCGCATGGTAAGAACCTAGGATTGTAATACCCGTAGTATAACCAGGAAGTTTCCCCCTGTCCAGCAATAGATACCATTGGGACAACTCGATTTCCGCAACGAAACGTCAATTTTTCGCCTCCCCAGAATTCCCGTAGTAATATTTAGGGGTAGATACAGTTGCCCCATATCGATCCAATCCATTGGTGCCCGCGCCGTCGGGAGGCTTCTATGTATAAAGGCTACCAAGACTTAGACCATCTACCGGAGCATCTCCTGACCTATGTGGTCGTTAAGATGCTGTTCTTGAGTGGGATGGTGTTGCTCCTCTGGCTTTACTTCAACAGCTGGGAGCAGCCCTTTTCCTACCCCTATTTGTTTGCTATTGACTAGCGGCGGCGGCCCGATCGCCCACCGCTCCCAAAGCTCGACCTGGATCGATTGCCACTTTGCATGCGGGGCGATCGGTTGGTTTTGGGGCTTTGGAGGCGACTGCTGCCGAAGCCTGAGCCTGTGGGGCGATTGTTAACGGTTTCCCTAGGACGCTGGCGGGCGGGATTAAAGGCGCCGCCACTGCCAGGGGAGAGTGCTTTGCCTCGGCTGCGGGCCGCATTGAGGGAGCCAGAATTGCGGAAAGTGGTGCGGTTGCGTTCGACCAGGGGCGGGGCGTTGTAGCGACCGCGATAGTTATCGACGGCGCTGCCGTAGCTGTTGCCGTAGCCGCCGTAGCCGACCATGGCCACACCGGGTTGGTACATGGGTGGCACGTAGTATTGGGGCCGGAAGAGCATGTTGCCTAGGGCGTTGCCAGCGAGCGATCCCAGGAAGGGGGTCCAGAAGTTGGATTCCTGGCGGACGACGACGGGTTGGGTTTGGCCCGTTTGGGGATCGGTGCGTTCTTCGGTGACGTTGTGGACGTATTCGATGCGAAAGTCTTCAGACAGGTGGAGGGTGTCACTGCCGTTTTCGACCTGGTAGTAGCTCTTCTGGCCAGCTTTGATCTCCTCTTCCGTCAGGCGGGCCATCTTGAGGTCCTTGGTCTTGACCACTGGGGGCATGCCAGCGGGGGTGTCCAGCAGCATCAGGCTGTAGATCCCATCGCCATCGTCGAAGGTGGCCTGCTGCAGGGCGTATTTGCCAGCGGTCAGGTTTTGATCGTTGGTTTTGGGGGCCTGGGCGGGGCGGTTGATCGCCGGGGGATTCAGGTTGGCCTGGGGCGGCAGGTTGGCGGTATCGCCGCCGCAGGAGGCTAAGGCCAACAGGGGTAGCAGCAGTAGGAAACTGAGCGATCGCATTAAGGATTTGAAGTTCATGGCAACAGGAAAGGAAACGACAGGGGATCACAAAACTAGATCGGACTCAACTCCGGGAAGTACTCCAGAAGCTGGTCTGGGCTCAGGGGATGCTCGGGTCTGACGGGGCAGAAATGGACCTGGAGGGCTTCGAGTTGGTGGCTGAAGTGGAGATTGGGTAGGGCAATTAGGGCACGTTTGAGGGCTTCTACTTCGGCCAGGTTGGCTTCAAGGTCGGGGATGGCGCCGATGTAGGCCCAGGCGATCGACACGACGATGGTTTGGACCCCGGAGAGGGTGAGGGTGGACTGATCGCCGTTGGGTTCTTCGTCTTCTTCAAGGACGTAGCGGGAGGCGCTGTCCATGAACAGTTCGTTGATGTAGTCGGCGGCTTCGCCCTCATCCCAGAAGACTTCGCCTTCATTGGCGGCGGCGGTCCATTCGATCGATCGCCTCGATAATGCTTCGCAGAGAGAAACGAGGCCCTCTCCCATCACATTGAGGTCACCGTCCGATCGGTTGGCTTCGACTTGGAACTGTTGGAGCTGCCCCCAGAGGGGACCCATACCTGTTCCGGATAGCTGGATGAACAGGCGACTGACAACAAAACGGGATTTTCCGGTGAGGCTGTTGAAGGAGTCACGCAGGGACATGGCAAGTGGGGATCGCGTATCGACGGGGAACTCCAACACTCTAGCATTCCTCTTTCATGGCGGACCACTACCGAAAGGTAGGGATCGCACTAGAATGGAGGGGAGTATCGTTGTTTGTTTGGGAAAGGACTATGAGTGAGACAGCCACGGCTACTGTAACGAAGCCCCAGAAGGGGATTTTGATGACTGATGCGGCGCTGCAACATCTGAAGGCTTTGCGTCAGCAGCAGGGTACGGATCTTTGTCTGCGGGTGGGGGTCCGTGGGGGCGGCTGCTCGGGGATGTCCTATACGATGGATTTTGAGACGGCGGAGAATATTCAGCCGTCCGATGAAGTCTATGACTATGACGGGTTTCAGGTGATCTGCGATCCCAAGAGCCTGCTGTATATCTATGGGATGCAGTTGGACTATAGCAATGCCTTGATTGGGGGTGGGTTCCAGTTTGCCAATCCCAATGCGGATCAGACCTGTGGCTGTGGGAAGTCGTTCTCGGCGTAGGTTGAGGAGGCCCCCAACCCCTAATCCTGGGGGCTTTGAACTGGGATAGAGGGTTCGACTCCCCCAGGATTGGGGGTTGGGGGGCGAGTAGTATGTCCCCCAAGACGGTAAAATCTAAGGCGCAGAATTTTACTTGTAGATCTATGACTGTCCAAACCGTTGAAGCGTTATTTGACGAAGGCCTAGAGCGATATAAGGCTGGAGAGAGTCCTGAGGCGCTGATTCCGGTGTTTAAGGAGGTTTGCGATCGCTCCAAGAACAGCAGCTCGGCCTTCACCTGTCTGGCTTGGCTGTATTTGCTGACGGATAAGCCGGGGTTGGCCCTGTCTGCGGCTCAGCGGGCGGTTAAGTTAAATCCGCAGGATCCACAGGCGCGGATTAATTTGGCCCTGGCGATGTTGGATTCGGGGAAGAAGGGGGTGCGGGAGCATGTGGAGATCGCCCAGCAGATCATGATGGTGGCGGAGGAGCTGAATACCGAGGTGATGGCGAATCTCGATGACGGCGAGAAGCGCAAACCCGATTGGAAGAGTCTGGCTAGCATTCGCAAATGGATGGCATAGCTCAATCAGTCCATGTTCAGTTCACCTCTTTGTAGGAGGTTGTTGAGCCAGGTTTGGCAGTTCCAACAGTCACGCTTCGTCAGATCGATCGCCATGGCAGAAACTCATCAAAACAACTGCTTCCTAGCCTAAGCGATCGATCTGACCTTTTAGGAAAATGTGCCCGTTTTAGGCAAAGGCATCACCGTAACCACACTATTGGCTGCATGGCTCACGCCTCGACGATGGTTGAGCGTCAGGTTAAGCTTCTTCAGCAGACGATTGATATGGCGATCGCTAACCGAAATCCCAGTCTCCGCCTTCAAATGTTCGCTCAGCAGTTTTGCAGTCCAACGGCGATGGGTGTAATAGCTGCCACTCCCATCGGCGGTCTGGAGAGATTGGGGGGCGCTTCCCGCCAGTTCAGCCAGTCGGGCCAAATATTCATCGCTAGTCACCTTGGGCCGTCCCAGGGGCGTACTTTTCCAATTGTGGGCCTCGCCGCTTTTTGCCACCAAGGTCCAATGGCGCACCGTCTGGGGTGAGCAGCCCAGGCTCCGGGCAATGGCTGCCTGGGACTGACCAGCATCCGCCATTAGCATAATTTGCAGACGCTGACGATAGGAAGTCGTGGTCTCGGATTCGAGCTTTGAATTTAGGAGCGCGCGTTGAAACTCCGTCAAAAATTGACCAGCCATAAATGAAAAACCTAGCTTGAGAAGAATTGCGTGAACTGTCTAGCGGAAAGTATGAAGTCGCAACAAAACATCGATCGCAACGAAGGCCATCAAGCGTCTTGCTCAAAGAATAGAAATAAACCTGGTGTAAACCGCTGGCGGTCTCGGGAACCACCGCAGTTGATGAATGTTCAGCCCTGACGAAGGGGTGTCGGCCCCCCCATGGAAGCACAACAATTAGGCAGATATCAGCACACTAAGCTTAGTTCTCCACAAAAGGGGGGCGATCGACTCAGTGACAATACTGAAATTTGGTCCGTTTTAAAGAATGCTGGTTTGGAAGGCCTGCCACTGAGCGGGGGGCGGGGTGAGAAACTCGTGGGACCCAGCGGCTAGGCCGGGTTTTGCCGTCAGGATAATGTCGAAGGAAAGCGAGACGCGCAGGTCTTCGCTCTCGTTACGGGAGACCGCATGGCGCTGTTTGGCCGGGAAGATGATCATCCGACCTTCGACGGGCGCATAGGCCGCTTCCAACTGATTAAACCCATTAATCTCCGTCAGAATATCGGTATTCTCGCTCCCCAACCCCGGACAAACCTCATTCACCCGCAGGCCATCCAGGAAAATCAAACTGCCTGGGTCGGCTTCTCCCGCTGGCACCACGATGTAATAGACTGCACTAATATGGGCCGTATTATGGCAATGGGCACCGACCTCCTGGCCCGGACGACAGACGATCGGCCAGGATCGCTGAATATACAAATCCACCTGCTCCAAATCCACGCCCAATTCCTGGAGATAGAGCATCGTCTGCATCTCCACCTGGGCCACCACCCAGGCAAACCTTGGATCGCGATGGATCTGCTGCACCCCATGAATATCCCCGGTCCAGGCCATCTCGGGATAGTTGCGCCGTTCAAAGCCCGATTCCTCCAATTCCAGCACTGCCTTGACCAGTCCCTCCTGGTGGGTCTCTGCCTCGAACAGGTCCTCATAGTAAATCGCTAGGGGAAACAGAGTCTCGATCGCCATGGTCTAAACCTCACAGCCCTAAACGTTTTGCCTGAACCATATAACTGAAAATATACTCCACCAGTTCAATCCGATTTCTGGCCTCCTCGGTCGATCGCCCCCAAACCGTCACCCCATGGTTGCAAATCAATAGGGCAGGGATTGTTGGCGTTTGCGATCGAAATCGTTCTGCAATCTCTTGGCCAATCTTCGGCACATCTAAGTGGTTGGCAAACAGCGGCATTGTCACTGTGGGGTTTTCTTCCCAAATGCCTAGGCCCTTAATCATTTCGAGTTGAGGTAGGGGGAGTTCCAACCCGTCGGTGAAGTTAGAAACTAGATTGGCATCGATAGAATGCACATGGTAGCAGGCCATGGCCTCGGGTACAGTGCTGTAGATCGCTTGGTGAATCGAGGTTTCTGCCGAAGGTTTCAGATCCTCCATGGGCTTTTCTACCGAGCCATCGGGAAACAGCCGAATGAAATCTAATTCTCCCAGTTCTCCCTTCGATTTTCCACTGGCCGTAATCCAAAAGCTCCCATCAGGTAGCCTTGCCGACAGATTACCCGCCGTGCCGAGCATCCAGCCCCGCTGATGAAAATACCTGGCCGCCGCCACCAAATCCGATCGCAAATCAACCATGGTCCAGGGCAATAAAAGACTGATGACTATCATACATTGTTGGGTTTCGCTATCGCTGCACCCAACCTACGGCCTAATCTGGACGATCGCCGCCAGATCTAAGCCTGAATCCGTGGTCTCCAACTGCACCATTCGGGCGGTCATCTTGCGTTTCTCCAGTTGCGTCAGGTCCAGGGTGCGATCGATCGCCTTGGTAAAGGCCGTGACGATCGGCTGGGGCATGGGCTGGCCGTCGGCGGTGGCGGTGAGGTTGGTGAGCTGAATGGCGCTGCGATCGCCCTTGAGTTCGAGTTTCGCCTGGAGTTCGAGCTTGAGGATTTCGCTGTAGCCTTTTTCGGCGAGATCCGCACGGATCAAGATCTGACGGTTGGGTTGGAGATCAATGACAACATTATTGAAGCTATATTCACTTTCCTTGGCACCGGGGAAGGCTTGAAACTGAATATTGCGGAGTTTTGCAGCGATTTTTGGGGTGGCGATCGCCCGGTTCAGGTCCGCTTCGGTCAGGATGATATGGGCGCCAAGGTTTAGGGGGCGGGCGAGTTTGTTTTTTTTCAGGCTCTTGAGGACAATGCCGTCGGTTTCCAGCTCCAGCTTTTCGAGGCGCACATCCTGAATCGGAGAGAGGCCTGTGGCCGACAGGCGAAGCTGGTCCATTTGCCCCTGGGCCAGTTTGTAGGTGGGTACGGCGGTCACCTGGACCGTCAGCGCATCCACCCGGTGAACCCGCTGGCGAATCTGCTGTTCGAGCAGTCGATCGCCCACCACACCCACGGGTGCAATCAATCCCAAAAAACTCGACAGCCCAATCACTAACCATTCCATAGAGGTCCCTACAATTTCGGCAGTTCGATCGTCCGTTTCGGTTTGTCTAGGTGGGGTTCCTCGGGGGGGGCGATCGCCGCTACGATTTCGGCTAGGGCTGCCACAGGACTCGCTTTAACCGTGATGGCAGATTTCTTCACTAAGTCTTCGCCGGGAATCTGAACCCGCATGACCACCAGGGTCATGTCGTCGGCATTGGAATTATCAGGGCCGATGAAGCTTTGGACGCTGCTAAAGAGGTGATCGAGTATTTTCTGGGGATCGCTGTAGGTCTCGCAGGCCCAGCTAAATTCGCGGGTCAGATTATCTTCGTCAAAGGCTTCCCCAGAGGGGTTGGCCGCTTCCGTGAACCCGTCGGTGTAGTAGATCACTGTGTCACCGGGATTGAGCTGAACGGAACCATCCTGGTACTGGGTGTTGACATCGAGGCCGATCAGCATGCCGAAGGTGTCCAGACGGCGCACCGTGCGGGTCGTGGCCTGCCAGAGGAGAGGTGGATTGTGGGCGGCGTTGCTGTAGTGGAGTTTGCGGGTTTCGGGATCGTATTCGGAGTAGAAGAGGGTGACGAAACGGTTGGAATTTTCCAAGTCGGCGTACATGACCTGGTTCAAATGCTGCAAAATCCGCGCCGGAGTATGGCCGTTCAGCACCTCCGCCCGCAACATGCCCCGCGTCATGGTCATAATCAACCCCGCTGGCACTCCCTTGCCCATCACGTCCCCGATCACCACGCTCCAGCGGCCCGGACTCTCCTCCTGCTTGACCAATTGCGGCCCCACGGGAATGAAGTCGTAGTAGTCTCCCCCCACGCGATTGGCAGTCTTACAAAGGGCGGCCAGGGTAATGCCCGTCACCGTTGGACAGCGGCGGGGCAACAGGCGCAATTGAATGTCGGCACCAATTTCCAGTTCGCGATCGAGTCGTTCCTTTTTCTTCAGCTCACTGGTCAATTCATCATTCTCGATCGCCACCGCCGTCTGATCCGCCACCAGCCGCACCAATTTCTGCCGCTGCTCGGTCCATGAATAGTCGCCATCGCGGCTGAGCACGTAGAGCCGACCACGCTCGACGTTTTTGACCAGAATCGAGGAGCTAAACACCTGAATCCCTTCCCCCAAATGACGACCGAGATAATAGTCCAAGGAAGCAATGCTCGGGGCAATTTTACTGCTGTCGTCCTGGGCGATCGCCCCACTGGTCACCTGGCGCGTGGCGGACTCGATGGCCCGGCGGACCTCCTGGCCCCACTGACCATCGGCGCAATGCAACCGTTCGAGCCGCACCTGACCGTTGGGCCTAAATAATACTAATGCTCCACCATCGGCATCGGTGACGCGGCTGGCGATCAGGGGGATCAGCTCTAGGAATTGGTTGAGGTTATTAAAACTCCTCAGGGCAAAACTGAGGGAGCTGAGCAAGTCTTGAATTTTATGCTGTTCCCGATTTAGGCGCGCCACCAACTCTTTTAAAGCAAACACAGGCGTCACATCCGGCGTGGTCTGACCGGATCTGTCGGGGTTGGGCGAAGGTTGGCGGGGAATTGGAACAGCCGTCATTATCAATGCAATAGGCCCAACATGGCCCAGTCAGGAACGGATTTGTCAATCAATGTTAACGAAGGTTATCTGATTTGGGCAGGATGAACAGCACAAATTATTTTCTGGGGGGCATGGATGACTGAAAACATCGCCAAGTCCTTGGACTTAATAGGCGATCGATCCAACTATCACAACAAATCTCCAGTGAAGTATACACAAGTAATGCCAGCAGGCAAACTTTTTCATATTGCCTGGGCTTAACTGGTGTGAGGATCGATCAATGGTTTTGGCCTAGCCGCTGATTAGAGCTTCAACGAATTCATAGCTGGAGAAGGGACGCAGATCCTCAATGCCCTCTCCGGCGCCAATAAACCGGATCGGCAGCCCCAATTGCTGCACCACCGCCAGGGCAATGCCGCCCTTGGCCGTGCCATCGAGCTTGGTCAGGACCACCCCACTCAACTGTGCTGCCTCCGCAAACACCTTGGCCTGCTGCAAGCCGTTCTGGCCCAGGGTCGAATCCAGTACAAGCAAGGATTCAATCTTGGCGTCAGGTGCTTTTTGATCGATAATCCGGCGCACCTTGCTCAATTCATCCATCAGATTTTTCTTATTCTGCAACCGTCCAGCCGTATCCACCAGCAGCAGCTCCGTATTGCGGGACTGGGCCGCCGCGATCGCATCAAAGACCACCGATGCCGGATCCGTATTCTGGCCGGGGTTGGCGATTACATCCACCCCGCTACGTGCCCCCCAGACCTTCACCTGCTCGACTGCCGCCGCCCGGAAGGTATCCGCCGCTGCGATCAAGCAGCGATAGCCGGACTTGGTGGCGATATGGGTGAGTTTGCCAATGGTGGTGGTTTTGCCCACGCCGTTGACGCCCGTGAGGAGCCAGATGTTGAGCTGGTCTTTTTCGGGGACAAATACTTTGGTGGTTTGGTTCTGGATCGGTTCCTCTAAGAGGTTAATGAGCTGTTCCTTCAGGTAGGCGATCGCCTTCTCGGGTGGCAGGACTTCCTGCTTGAGTTTGCTCTGGAGGGCTGAGATGATCCGATCGGTTGCCGCTACCCCCACATCGGCCTGGAGCAGCAGGGACTCAATCTCCATGACGGCATCATCATTGAGGGGACCCTGGCCGACAATCGCCTTGAGCTGGTTGACCAGACTGCGACGGGTGCGATCGAGGCCTTGACGCAGCTGCTTGAGCCAGGTGATTTCTTCGAGGGTGATTTCTTCGGCGCGGCGACCCTGGGCCGCAAGTACCTCCGTGCCCCAGAGGAAGTCGCCGTCTAGGGGAACGAGGGTGGCGGGATCGATCTCCCGGCGCAGGGGGGTTACAACGGCATTTTCACTGGGTTCGGGTGGCGTCTCGATCGCCGTTTCCCGCAGGCGGGCGAGGCGGACTTCGCGATCGGCATCGGCCCTGGCCCAAAAGGGTAGGCCGGAGTCATCGGGGGGCGGACTATAGAGGGCAGGCTTTTCTGGAGGCGCTTCGGTCTCTGTGGTTTTGGCTTCTGTTATTTCGGCTTCTGTGGTTTCGGCCTCTGTGGTTTCGGCCTCTGCTGCTGCTGCTGTTCCGGGTTCTGCTGCCTCCCCAGCTTCAGCAGCCTTCTGCTTCTTCAAATTCTCATAGGCCTGCTTGGCGAAGTTCAGCATCTCTTCGCTTGAGGGGGTATCGCCAACGGTAGCCGGGGGCTGATCCGACGGAACATTTGAGGGTGCAGCCTCAGGGTTGGCGGCAGCGTTACGGTCAAACCAGTTGAAGCTCATGGCGATCGAGGGAAATCTGGACATCACAGGCCGGACTAAACCCCGGCTGAGCCTCTATGCTACTGGTAGGGGTCCGTCCCGCGCAAGTAAGGGAACCCGTTGGGCCTAGGAGTTGCTTTCGGGGGCATTGATGGCGGGGTTGCTTTCGGGGGCAGGCTCCTCGGGGGGCAGGGACTTGCCACTGGCCTGCTCCAAAAAGCGGCGCATCACACCGTTGATGAACCGATGGCCATCTTCGCCGCTGTAGCGCTTGGCCAGTTCCACGGCCTCGTTGACGACGACGCGATCGGGCACGCCCAGGTAGATAAATTCCACGGCGGCGATCCGCAGGATATCGCGATCGATTCCTGCCAGACGGCTGAGCTGCCAATCGACCAGGGCCTTATCCAGCCGTTCATTGACCTCTTTTTTCTCCTGCTGGTAGCGCCCGACAATTTCCAAGGCGTAGTTGCGCACTTCGCTTTGGTTGGTCATTTGGAGAAATTCGGGGATCTCCAGGGTGAGGCCCAGACGGTTGATCGCCGCTTCGGTGTTTTGCACCGCATCTCGGAGCATCTTGGCGGCGGCTTCGGGATTGCTGGCGCGGGTTTCGCTGTCGAGGAGGAGGCTGTCGCTGCGCTGGAGTTCGCCGGAGGCCGTTTCGAGGGCATCGCGGACCTCGGCGGCCAGGGTGCGGACGGCGGCGGTGACAATGTCCTGGAGGGTTTGGGCCTGGAGGCGATCGGGTTTTGAAGGAAGTTGGCTCAGGCTCAACAGAGCGAGTTCACGGGCAATTCGACGCACTTGCATGGCCATGGCAAAACCGAGGTGTCCAGAGGATTGGGCATCGTATTCTACCAGACTTTTCGCGTGGAATTATTGCATGCCTGAGGTTGTCGGGGTTTTGGTTGGTTGTGGCTGAGTCTGCTCCGGCATAACAAACTGCGGCACGGGCAAATGCTGAATCTCCCAGGCCTTGAGTACGATCATATATTCATAGAACGCCTGCAAGGTGCACCAGGCAAAGCCCGCCCGCCCGTCCAGGATGCCGCCCAGCACAAAATACATATAGAGAAACCGCACCAAAGGACGGCCCGGAATTCGCAGGGAAAGATTCTTCAAGGCATGGCGGCGATCGACCTCGTTGCGGCTAACCAAATCCTTCCAGGCCACATCGCCCTCAGCGAGCTGCCGAATCGTCTCCTTAGCCTCATTGGTGGAGTAGGTGTTGTGCTTGTCGAACCAGCGATCGAACCCCTTGCCGCTGGTGTAGTGAGGATAAGTAGCCTTGATAAACCCACTGGATCCAGGGCAGACCTCCCGTTCCGTATGGCCATAGTCCGTAAACCAGACCTTCTCCTTGTGGAGCAGCCGCATCTGGTAGCGGGGGTACTGGGTGCTGCGCTTGATCCAGGTGCCCATGAACATCACCCGTTCTGCCACGAAGTAGCCGTCATGTTCGGGGTTTTCACTCGTGGTCAGGCATTCCTGGTACAGCTCCGGCGTAAACCGCTCATCGGCTTCGAGTAAGTAAACCCAATCGTGGCGGGTGGGGACTTCGCGGATCATCCAAGTGCGCTGTCGCCCGTGGCTCTCAAAGGCGTGGGGGATAAATCTAACCGGATGCCCTTGGTCAATGAAGTGTTGGACGACCTGCTGGGTGCGATCGCTACTGTTAGAATCCACGACCACGATCTCATCGCAGGGCTGGCTGATTTGGGCACTCGATCGCAGCACCGATTCGATACAGGGGCCGATGTCTAGCTCTTCGTTGTGGGTCAGGATAAAGATGGAAAACATAGGGAGCGTGAAAACGATGGAACAAACTCGACGAACAAAACCCTGTATTACCTAGGTTAAGCATGCCCTGATGCCATGCAAAAAGCGCCGGGGCGATCGCCCTGCGCTTGATGTTTTGAGTGATGACTAAACTACGACGTCTTCCGGGAGCCCTTGCTGAAGGTGCCCATCTCCGCCAGCCCCAGCCAGCCGATCAAGGTGTAGCCCACCGCTAGCATCAAGCCGCCCAGACCCGTACGAATACTGGCCTTGAAAGCTTCACCGCGAATTTCGCCTTCTTTCTTCTGCTTCTGGGAACGAATCTGATTCAGGGCTTCGTTTTTCGATTCCTGGGCCTTGCTTTGCAGCTTGCCTGGATCCGCTTGAATTTCCTTCAGGTCCTTCTGCAACTTCTCTAGCTGGGGCTTCTGTTCCTTCGGCAGATCCGGGGAATTCACCGCCGCATTCAACTGCTGCAACTGCTGCTCAAACTTAGTCTTATCCTTCAGCAACTCGGCCAACTGGGCCTGGCGCTCCTGGACCTGGGAATCCACATTCCCTTCGGCCTTCGTGGCCTCATCGCCGACATTCTTAACCGCCGCATCCGCCACATTCTTCGTATTCATGAAGTGGGCGGGCACCGACATCAAGAAGATCAGACCCAGCAGCGTCGAAAGCGCCATCACCCAAAACTTAGGGCTAACAAAGGGCTTACTGCGATCGGGCAGGCCCGCCATCGTCTCAAGGGTCGTACTGACGGAGCAAAGCGCCACCCCGATCATCGGAATCACACCGCGATCGACGAACTGGGTCAAGGCTGCCCCAAGTTTTGGCTTGTCTGCAAAATCGATGGAAGTGGCGAGGGCAATATAGTCAATCAGCGAGGACAGGATCAGGATGTAGCCCACTGTTCTCAAGATGAAGGGGGCCGAAAGGGGGGAAGTTGTCGTTTTCATCCAATTACACGAGTTAATCTGAGGTCAAATTTTGGGAGCAGCAGCAAAGATTATACCCAGAGCTTCCGTAAAGCGCCGGAATAATCTTGAACTTGGGGTAAAGATGCGATCTAAACCAGCTGATTCAACAGACTCGGTTTTAGACTGAACAGTATGCTCCCATTGTGCCCATCCCCATGCTTGTCCTATCTGGATTTGTTGCGACTGAGGTGTGACTGGGCAATCCCCCAGAATTTGTTCAGAACGTCTGATCCAAAATCACGACCTTAGGCTAAAGTTTGGGTGCCTGGGGTTTTGGTCTCTTTTCATGGTTCGGTATGAGTTCACCGATGATGCTTAAAAATCGCGTATATCTAAGTCTGGTCGCGGCTGGCGTGGGCTTTGGCCTGTCCCTGCTGGTGGGGCGAAATTTTGGCAAGGCCTTTTTAACTGGATCCATCACCTTGATCGCCGCCCAGGTCGGGGCCATCGCCCTGGAAAGTCAGTATGAGCAGGGCTTCCACCAGCGATCGGAAAAACTCCGCGCCCACATTCGCTCCCTCCAACGCCGTCGCATGGCGGTCTACCAGGAATTGCAGCAGCTCACCCAGGAGCGCGATCGCCTCACCACCGACATCTATCTGGCCCAGACCCAGGCCAAACCCCAGGGAGCCCCCACCGCCAACCCCTGGGAAAACCAGAAGCGATCGCCCCTTCCCCAACCCAGCCGCCCCCCCGATTAGCTGGACCCTCACCGAGAAGTTTGATAGACTCTCCGCCGACAAAACCCCTGTTGCCCCCACCCCAGTTCCAGAGCAACGGCCTAGAGACCCGGATTCAGAGCCCCGAAGAGCAAACGCCCGCCCGCAGCAGCCTGTCCAAAAATCTCCAGCGGACCCTGACGGCCCAACAGCAGGCCGAAGAATCCCTCAACCACCGCCAGGCCGAACTCCAGCGCCTCCAATCCCAAATCACCCAGCAGCAAACCAAACAGGAAGAACTCGCTCACACCGTCAACCACCTGACCCAGCAGCGCGAAAAGCTCGACTCCGACCTCAACTATCTCCAGACCCAGGTCCAGGAACTCGAACAGTACCGGGGATCCCTGACCCAGTTCTTCGCCACGGCCGAACCCAAGCGCCGCCAAGTCGAGACCGGATCCCAGGCCCTCCAGGACGCCATCGCCCAGCTCCAAAACCAAATCACCTCCCTCCACGGCGAACTCAACCAGCTAGAGGGCCAAATTCTCGATCGCCGCACCGAAAAAGAGCAGCTCGACGCCCAACTCTCCGCCCTGAAGGACCAGCAGCGCCAGCTCGATCCTCTACCCAGCACCATCGCCCCAGAACCCAAGGTCGTCACCAGCCGCACCGTCCCAAAACCTCGCCGCAGTCCCAAGACGCCGCAGATCGGCGGTGAATGGATGGATCTGATGCGGGCCATGACGGGTTCGGAGTTTAATGCCCTCAAGGCGATCGCCATCGAAGAAAACCCCGGCCCCACCCTCAAGCGCCTCTCCGAGGAAAACCTCACCATGCCAGAGCTGCTGATCGATGCGATCAACGAGCGGGCCTTAGATACGATCGGCGATATCATACTCGAACCGGGTCCCGACACCGGGGTCAGCATCATCGCCCAGGAATACCGCGATCAGGTGGCGACGCTGATTAGTACCTATGGGGTTTAGGGCGATCGCCGCCGCTTGACTAACTTCAAGAGCCCGACACCCAATAGCCCAAAGGTAAGGGTGGGTTCCGGAATTTTTCGTCTCGGGGCCGCTTGGCCCTCGGCCCGTAGCACCCAATTCGCCTTCAGGCTGTCGGGGAGCCGGATGGGCGATTGACCGCCGTTGGGGGCGAAATTTTTGCCGAGGTCGTTGAGGTCGAAAATTGCTGGGCTCGTTGTCGCCGTGGTTGCCGATGGCGTACCAGGAGCGGCCTAGCTTGCTGGGGTCGCGGTTGGTGTCCTGGCTGCGTTCTGCGGTGGCGGGGACTGGAAGCCAAAGGTGGTGGTGGGGTCTACGTTGGGGATGCGTTCTAGGTTCCGCACTAGGGCCGCTACGAAAAAGTTCTGGCCCACGGCAAACTGGGTGGGGGTGACCATAACTTTGGTGAGGATGTCTGTGTCTGGATCGGTGATCAGGACATCGCTCTGGGCGAGTAGCTTAGCATCGTTGGGATTGCCATCCTCGTTGGGGTCTCCGTACAGCAGCAGGCTCGCAATGCGGGGATTTTCCTTCCAGTCGCTGAAGCCTGTGCTGCCCTTGGTGCTGTTGGGCAGGCCCCAGGTCAGGGAGATGGAATTGATAATTTCGCCGCCTTCTTCGGCCTTGTAGGAATTGAGCCACATGAAGTCCCCGGCGATCTTGCCCCGGTAGTCAGCGCGCGGGGTCAGGCCGAAGGCCGACAGGGAGGTAAGTGGATCCTTGCCTAAATTATCTAGGCTGTAGAGTTTGCTGGGACTACTCGCCGTCTGAGCCATGGCCGATGGAGCTTGCAGGCCAATCAGCATTACAGGAACCATGACAATGCCAGATGCCAGGGAATATACAGTCACTAGCTTCCTAAATGGCGGCGGCTTTAGTAACGTTTTGAACAGCATCTTGAACATAGGGACGGCCCCGGAATTCGTAAATAAGGGAATGGAAACAAGGGTGGGATGCTTGGACAAAACAGCGGTGGGGGTACCGTTAAATACCGCAGACCGGAGCAATAGGACCTGACTCGAACGCTAGATTGGATCGTGATAGAAATCACAGTCCCTGTATAGGCAGTAAAGACGGGGTAGAAAGGGCTCGGTGGCTGAATGGAGAGGCGCTATTTTAAAACTCGATCGATCGCTCAAAGCATAGGGAAAACCCGGAGAAACAGCCTCAGCCATAGGACTGAGAGCAATATCCGTCATTTAGCGGAATAGCCCGCAAAACTCGAACCCCTAAATAAACGCACCCAAAGATTAATACAAGTATCTTCCATGATTTCCCGGAAATAGGAGTTAAAGCTTGGATGAAGATGTCCGTTTTTTTACTAAAGTCCCGCTGAAGTCGTAGGGTTTCCCGGAGGTTGGGGGTTGGGGGTTTTGCCTCCGCCATCTCTGGAAAAGTGCTGTAGACTATAGGCCCATCCGTCCTAACTGCTCGACACATGGTTCAACCCAAGCTCTCAAAACGCATTTCGACGGCCCTGATTGGTGCCCTAGCCTCTGGGGTCGTGCCTCGGGTTGGCTTGGAGCAGATTGCTGTGGGGCGCGATCGGGAGCTGCATACCCTGATGCAGGATCTCGATAACATCGGCGGCGGCGGGGCCTCCTTCCGATTGGTGATCGGACGCTATGGGGCGGGAAAAAGTTTCATGTTGCAAATGTTGCGCAATGCGGCGATGGAGCAGGGCTTTGTGGTGGCGGATGCGGATATCACGCCGGAGCGACGCCTGGTGGGTGGTGGTGGGGCGAGTCTGGCCACCTACCGGGAGCTAATCTGCAATTTGTCTACCAAAAGTCGTCCGGATGGTGGGGCGCTGACGACTATCCTGGAGCGCTGGATCGCGGGCATCCAGACCCAGGTGGCCCAGAGCAGTGGGAAGAAGCCCAATGATGAGGGCTTTGATGATTTGGTGGAGGCGAAGATTCGGACGGTGACCCAGGATATTGCGGATTTGGTGAATGGCTTTGAGTTTGCCACGGTGATTATTGCTTATTGGAATGCCTATCGCAATGATGATGAAATTAAAAAAGATGCGGTGTTGCGATGGCTGCGAGGGGAGTTTGCGACCAAGACCGAGGCGCGGGCGGCCCTAGGGGTGCGGGTAATCATTGATGATGACACCTGGTATGATTACATCAAACTCATGGCCAAGTTTGTAGCTGACATTGGCTATAAGGGTTTGATTATTATTTTGGATGAGGCCATTCATCTGGCCAAGATTTCTAAGACCCTCGTGCGGCAGAATAATTATGACAAACTCCTGGCAATGTTTAATGACGCGCTCCAAGGCCGGGTCAGTCACCTGGGTACCTTGATTGGCGGTACACCGCAGTTTTTGGAAGATCCAAGACGTGGGCTCTATACCGATCCTGCCTGGCAGCGGCGCACCCGTCCGAGTCGTCTGATCGTGCAGTCGGATCTGGGCGATAGTGCTTCGCCCGTGGTGCGGCTGGAGCCCTTGTCTAAGGCCGATATCCTAAAACTCCTCCAGCGTTTGATCGAAGTCCACCAAATCCACCACAGCTATCAATCGCGGCTGACGTCAAAGGATTTGCAGGAGGTTTTGACCGTGATTAGCGATCGCATTGGCTCTGAAGCGCTGCTCACCCCCGGCGAAATCGTGCGGGACTTCATCGGTGTCCTGAACGTTATGCATCAAAACCCCAAGATGTCCCTCCAGCAGCTATTACAAACTTCGACAACCCAAAGCACCTCGCCGCGAAACAGCAAGGTGCAATCGGAGTTTGCCGAATTTACGGTTTAGGCTGTGCAGACGGCGCGATCGTTGGCGTTCATTTTGATGGTGCCTTCGCGACCGTTGATCATAAAGGGTACATTCTGAGTTCCTACCACCCGCACTAGCTTTGGTTGTTGCCGGAGACAGCCCTGGATGGCTGAGGCCCAGGCTTGAACGTCATTGGTATTTTTGTCGCTGATTGGATTGTTCGAGGTGATGCTGCTGTCCTTCATGACTTCTACCTGAATGGGCAGGGTAAAATAGACAGGTCGCACGGGTAGGGGGGCCGGGCGTGACACGGTTTTAATCCCAGTGATCGTCTCCTGGGGTAACACCATGGTGCTGGCCGTTGGGACATTGCCGCCTGATCCACTTTCCACGGCCGCAGGGGCGGTGTAGGGGGCGGGATTACTCGGGGCGGGGTTGCTGGGTAATGTGGGAATGGTCGAGGGCTGCATGGGTGCCTCAGGCGTCCTTGCGGGGTCTCAAATATCACCCCTTGGCAGGCTCGGGTTACATGGGGAAATAATCGGTGCTCAATCGGGTTGTATTTTGATGTATGGGGAGGATAATGAGCAACCCGAATCTCTACCTGCATGTCATTCGCCAGAAACAATACTCCGGACAGTTTAGGGGCCTATGATGCCCAAGGAACATAGCTTTTCAAAGTCAGGATTGGATTTAATGCAAGTTGCGTCCAATCCTAACATTGCAATAAATTGTTCCAATAAATAAGTGTTGAAAGCCCTGCGCTTAATACTGCTCATCGAAAAAGGTTCTGAAGGCTCTTGAGGATTGCTTTGCTGCAATTGGTCCTCATATTTAGCCAGATTCAAGGCTGTCAAACTCGCATTAAAATGGTAGTCCAAGCGCTCAACCTTCCTCGTTTGGGCATCACACAGGCCTGTGAACTGTTTGGCATCTCGGAAAATAAACTCAATCTGCCAGCCAGAATACCCCGATAAGAGGGAAGCGCCCTCAAGCCCCTAAAATTGGAGTAGACGGATTGCTGCGACTGGTGACCACAGTTGCTCGCATCCAAGCCAGCCAAACTCAAGCTCAA
>JAAUSA010000313.1 GCA_012031975.1 Alkalinema sp. RU_4_3
AAATCATCAGCACGCCCCCCACCGCGCCCCCCGCCCCAAAGTTCGATAAACTCCCGCGCCACCTGAATCGTAAACACCATGCCGACAAAGCTGGCGGTCAGAAGCGCGATCATCAAGGAATCCGGTCCCGTCAGAATCATCTGCTCCAAGGTATTGCGGCGATGAATCTTGCCCCGTAATAGGTGGACGATCACCTGTCCCAACAGCAGACAGCCGGAGCCAGCGCGGGAAAACCATCGAGAAAGTGAACTTTGGGCCATGGAGATTTTGGGATGAATCCAGCGCGTAGAATGCATAGCAAACCGCTCTGGAGAAAAAGCATGGTGAACCGTCGATCGCACCACAATCTGCGACAGAATATTCGATCGCTGATGCGCAGATCTGAGTTTCAGGGTTTTGGTGCCCCTCTCCATGGTAGAGCAAGGGGGATCGACTATTTGCAACCTGCGCCCGGAAGTCAGCCGGGTACCTTGGTGGTGACGGAGGGGATTGCCCCGGAAATGACACTGCTGGACTATAGTGCCACGGAGTTTTTGGAGCGGCCGTTGCAGCAGGTTACTTCGGTGACGGAGTACCTAGATACCCACTCGGTCTCCTGGATCGATGTGCGGGGGCTGGGCCATGAGGAGACCTTGCAGGGGTTGGGCTCAGTGTTTGATCTCCATCCCTTGGTGTTGGAGGATGTGGTGAATGTGCCCCAGCGGCCCAAGGTGGAGGAGTACGATGACCAGTTGGTGTTTATCGCCCGGATGGTGGTGCTCAAATGTACGGGCCAGTGCGACTTTGTCACGGAGCAGGTGAGCTTTGTCCTGGGGGAGCATTACCTGTTGACGGTGCAGGAGGAGCAGGAGCATGACTGTTTTGAGTCGGTGCGGGAGCGACTGCGATCGAACAAGGGCAATATTCGCAAGGCCGGGGCGGACTATTTGATGTATTCCCTGATCGATGCGGTAATAGATGGGTTTTTCCCGGTTTTGGAGGAGTATGGTGAGGCCCTGGAGCTGCTCGAAGATGAGGTGGTAGAAAACCCCAGTCGCCGGACCTTGGAGAAGATCCATCGGATGAAGCGGGAGTTGCTGACCCTCCGGCGGGCGATCTGGCCCCAGCGGGATGCGATCAATTCGCTGATTCGCGATGGCAGCGATCTGATTAGTGACGATGTGCGGATCTATCTTAGGGACTGCTATGACCATACGGTGCAGGTGCTGGATATGGTGGAGACCTACCGGGAGGTGGCATCGAGCCTGATGGATGTCTATCTGTCTTCGGTGGGCAACAAAATGAACGAGATCATGAAGTTCTTGACCGTCATGTCGAGTTTGTTTATTCCCATGACCTTTATTGCCGGGTTGTATGGGATGAACTTCGAGAATATGCCGGAGTTGAAAAATCCTCGGGGTTACTACATTTGCTTGACGGCCATGGGGGCGATCGGCATCTTCATGCTGGTGTTCTTCTGGCGGAAGGGCTGGTTTGAAAATTACTCCACGACGGGTAGTCGTCGTCCGAGGGATCGGCGATAATAGTCCCTATGACACCTAAAGGGAAAATCAACCGCGATATTGCTCACCCGAGTTTCAAGACGATACTGGGTTCGGTTTCGATCTATCGCTATTGTTGGAAGGCCATAGAGCTGGTCTGGGCGACGAATCGGAAATTGACGATGGCGATCGCGCTGATGGCACTGTTTGCGGGCTTGCTGCCGGGGGCCGTGGCCTATATTGGCAAGCTGATTGTGGATGCGGTGATTGTGGCGGCCCAGACGGGCAGCAAGGCGGATCTCGATCGATCGCTGGGGTTTTTACTGTTAGAAGCAATAGTGGTGATCGCCCAAACCGGGATTCGCCAGGCCCAGATGCTGGCGCAGAATTTGCTGAGGGCGCTGTTGGGCCAGAAGGTGAATGAGCTGATTCTGGAAAAGGCCCTCACCCTGTCAATGGCGCAGTTCGAGGATTCGGAGTTTTATGACAAGATGACGCGGGCGAGGCGGGAGGCCTCCAGTCGGCCCCTCAGTTTGGTCGGTCGCACCTTTGGATTAATTCAAGATTTACTGTCACTGCTTGCCTTTGGTGGTTTACTGCTGAAGTTTTCCGGTTGGGCGGTGTTGATTTTAGTGGTGGCGGCAATTCCCGCATTTATTGCCGAAACGCGGTTTGCGGGCCATGCCTTTCGTCTGATGCGCTGGCAGTCCCAGGAGCACCGTGAGCAGGTTTATTTAGAGACGCTGATTGCCCGCGAAGATGCCGCCACGGAGGTGAAGCTCTATCAGTTAGGGCCAACGTTTCTCAAACGTTATCAATCAGTGTTTCAACATCTTTATCGGGACGATCGCAATCTCACCCTGCAACGGGGTTTGTGGCGTTATCTCTTAGGTTTACTCAGCACAGCGGCATTCTATGTCGCCTACGTTTGGATTGTGGTGGAAACTATTGCCAAACGTATTTCTCTGGGCGATCTAACCATGTATCTCGTCGTGTTCCGCCAGGGTCAAACGACGGTTTCAAACATACTGAGCGGCATTAGCAGCATGTACGAGGACAGTTTGTACTTGTCGAACCTGTATGAATTTTTAGATGAGAAGGTAGAGCCGGAAATTGGCCATGCTATTTCTGGAGAGAAACCCGGTGATGGACTGAGGTTTGAAGGGGTATTTTTCACCTATCCAGACTCGGATATACCAGCCTTGAGTGATGTGACGTTCCATTTACCGCCGGGGCGGAAATTGGCGATCGTCGGCGAAAATGGATCGGGAAAAACAACGCTAATCAAGCTGCTAACGCGATTGTATCGTCCAACCGCAGGGCGAATTTTCCTAGACGGTACCGATCTAACTGATTGGGACGTGGAAACCCTACAGCAGCGGATCGGCGTGATTTTCCAAAACTTCGTCAAATACCAATTCACGGTGGGTGAAAATATTGGGGCTGGGGATGTGACGGATTTAGATGATGAATTGCGCTGGCGGGAAGCCGCTGAAAAAAGCACGGCCAGCCCTGTGATTGACAGTCTGCCCGAGGGTTATCAAACCCGTCTGGGGAAGTGGTTTAAGGGCGGGCGAGAATTGTCGGGTGGACAGTGGCAGAAGATCGCCCTTGCTCGGGCCTTCATGCGAGTCAAAGCCGACATTTTGGTGTTGGACGAACCCACCTCCGCCATGGACCCAGAGGCAGAAGTCGAGATTTTCGAGCAGTTTCGGGCCATGACGCCGGAGCAGATGGCGATCTTGATTTCCCATCGCTTTTCCACGGTGCGAATGGCGGATCAGATTTTGGTGTTGAATCAGGGCAGGGTTTTGGAGCAGGGAACCCATGAGGAACTGGTGCGATCGGGCCAAAAATACGCCCGGTTGTTTAAGCTCCAGGCGGCTGGGTATCAGTAGAACAAAGAAGCCTGTAGGACTATCTCTTCTGGCAGATGCGTTCCGAGGAGCGTAAAGTCTATGCTAAGGACATGTTCCTGCGATTGCTTTTATCATGCCCACCGAAATCAACTATCAGCAGAGAAGCGCCATCTGTGACTATCCCCAGCTTCTCGAACTCTGGACAGCCATTCAAACGGGAGACACACCGGGTTGGGATCCGGGCAAAGCCTTTGAGTACCTGGTGATTCGAGCCTTTGAGCTAGAAGGTGCTGCTGTCACCTATCCTTTCTCCGTCAATCTAGGTGGCACCATTGTGGAACAGATCGATGGCGCAATCTATAGCGATGGCCTGTCCTGTCTAGTAGAATATAGAACCCATTTGACATCTTCAGGGAGCCTGGATTAGAGCATTAGGAGTGACTCAGAGGAAGCTCCTATGGCTTATTCCAGTGATCTCAGCGATGCCGAATGGGCCGTTTTGGAGCCCGTTCTGAAAGAATCCTTGCCTGTCAAGAAAGAAACTCGCCCCTCGAACTGGACGCGGCGAGAACTGCTGAATGGCATGCTGTATCAACTGAAAAGTGGGTGTAATTGGGGCGATCTGCCAAGAGACTTTCCACCCTATTCCACGGTCTATTGGCATTACAAACAATGGCGGGATGCAGGAGTATTTGACCGTCTGCTGGAAGTCTTGCATGGGCAGTTGCGAGTCAAAGTTAAAAAAAAGTCGTTGGACAACCTTGATCATCATTGACTCCCAAGCGGTGAAAAATACTTGTAATGCCAGCGCGGCTTCCAGCGGCTTCTGTCACTACAAAGCAACGAATGGGATTAAACGGCATTTGGCGGTGGATAGTTTGGGATTCCCGTTCTTCACCCATTGCACGCCAGCTAATGTCACAGATGATCAGGGTCTGATCGAAATGTTGGTGGCCCATATGGATTACTTTCGAGAGAAACCGCAAGACTTGCCAAAAACGACAATCATGCTGGATCATGGCTATCATCCGGACAAGATTCAATCGGCCTTGGAATTGGTCTATCCAGAGATTATGAGCAAGATTCAGTTTGAGGTAAGCG
>JAAUSA010000082.1 GCA_012031975.1 Alkalinema sp. RU_4_3
ACCCCCGCCCCCGACAAGAAACCCCGCGCCTCACCATCACCGTCTCCGTAGCCTCAATGGCCGATCTCAAAGTCACCGAAGGCCAGACCCTACAAACCGGGGACACCATCGCCGATCGCACCCCCGAACGCCAACGCCTCGAAACCCAAAAAGCCCAACTCACCCTCAGCCTCGCCCGCCTCCAATCAGCCAAGCTCCCCACCCCTGCACCACCCGCCGACACCCCTGCGATCGCCGCCCTCCCCAACCCTACCTACCTCGAAGCCCAAGCCCAGGTCGAACAGTCCAAGGCCGACGTAGAAAACCTTTCAGCATCAGTGACCAACAAAAAAGACGAGATCGCATATCTATCACGCCTGCCCAACCTCAATCCCCTCGTCCTCGACCACGAACGCGCCAAACTCGCCGAGCTGGAGCAACAGCACACCGCCACCGTCCGTGACTACCAGCTCGCCATGGGCAAACTCAACACCGCCCAAGAAACCCGCGCCCACCAGGAATACCAACATTCCCTCAGCCTCGCCGAACGCACCGAAGCCCGCAACCGCGACGGCCTAGAATACCAACGCCAAATCGCCGACTTTGCTGAACAGCACCGCGATCGCGACTTCCAAATCTCCCAAATTCAACTCAAGCTCAATGAACTCGACAACCAACTCGCCAATCTCTCAGCCATCCGCGCCCCCCAACCGGGCAAAATCCGCCGCATTAAATGGCTGGGTCAAGGCTCTGACGGTCGCCTCAATGCTGAACTTACTTTCATTCCTGATGCCTCTGGCCCTCGGTCAGGCGATCGGGCAAGCCGCCCAGGCCGCACCGCTGCCCTGCCAAACCAGCCAACCCCAATGTCTAACCCAACTGAACCAAGCCGCGATCGCCCACAATCTGGAATTGAAGACGATTGATGATCGCCTAAAAGCCACCCAAACCCGCATCGACCAGCAGCGCCGGGGCAAGTGGAAAACCTGGGTTCAACCCAACCCGATTGGCATTGTGGCGAATATCCTCGGTGGGGGTGACGCGCAGCGGGTGGAGCTGGCGATCGGAGATTTGGAATTGCAGGTGGGTGAATTACAGCGGCGGCGATCGCAGGTGGAGGCCCAGGTCCATGAGCAAGTGTTGGGATTGGTGCTGGAGGTGGAGCGGGGCGATCGGTCGATTAAGGAGATGCAGGTTGCCCAGGCGGGGAATGCTCAGCGGTTGGCGGTGATGGAGGTGGGCTATAAGTTTGGGCGGGGTTCGACGGTGGAGATGATGGGGCTGTGGCAGGCGGCGGAGGCGGAGAAGGGCCGACTTAAGGAAGCGGTTTTGGGGCGGGAACAGGTGGTGATGAAATTAGCGGGGGTGACGGGTCATGATTATCAAATGGTTGCCAGCGATCGGGATTCTGGGTTTGGTGGTGCTGTATTTGCGGCAACCGCAGCCGGTAGGTAAGCCGCAGCTGGTGGGGGATGTGGTGAGTTTGGTGCCGGGGTCGGTGCATGATGGCGATACTTTGCAGGTTCGCCAGGGTGAGAAGGTGGTGAAGGTGCGGTTTTGTGGGATTGATGCGCCGGAGTTGGCGCAGCCGTTGGGGCTTGAGAGTCGGGATTATTTGCGGCGGTTGATTGGGGATGGGTCGATGCGCCTGGTGGAGGTAGAGCGGGATCGGTATGGGCGGATGGTGGGAGAGTTGTTTTTTGCTGGATGGGAGGTCGGTCAAATGTGGAGATGGTGAGGGCTGGGATGGCTTATCACTATGGGCGGTATTCGGGGGGTTGTGGGGTGAGGGGGGCGATCGTGCAGGCTGAGGCTGAGGTGAAGTCAAGCAGGATGGGCATTTGGGCGGGAGATTATCAGAAGCCTTGGGACTATCGTTCAATGTCCAAATAACTCAAGTTTCAATATTTAGATGATTAACGAAAAAATATTTCCGACTCTGTAGCCAATTAAGTATATGTGGTGTATATTCTCAGGCAAGTACACTACATCAAGCGTACTAACTATGGTCTCTCTCGACCTAGCAGTAGCACTCATCGTTCAAAACATGGCTTCAAATCAAACTCCCAAACGTCGGCCACCTCAACAAGATTCCTCTGCGTCACAATCGCCAAAACCCAAACGGCGTAAGGGAAAAGTCATTGAGATTCGATATACATATGGCGATAATGATGTGTGGTTTCGGGTGACGCCTAAATTTTTAGCTGCTGCTACTACTACTGCGCTAACGGCTTTATTAGGATTATCTACAGTCAATTCGGCTTTACAGGCACTTCAGCAAAGTCCTGCATTGCCTGCTAGTCAGCGCATTGTAGAAAATCCTGAAGAATGATTTATCACCGCAAGCCGATTACCCCACCTCTCACAGGCTGTAACCGTTTGGCATACTGTAGCTGGGGTTGGTACTGGAGGTGGAGAGGGACGGTTAAATAAAGGCCGAACAGGCGGCGGAAGTGGAAAGGGGAAGGATTGGGAAAAGTAGAGCGCGATCGATCGTAGTCCACTAGAAAACTTGCAGGATTGACAAGATTTGACATTTTGACTGCCGAAAAAGTAACTTATAGGTTACTATGAGGGGATGAATGTCCAAGAATATGTTCGAGAAGATGGCTCGAATCCCTACCGTAATTGGTTTGACAGTCTGGATGAAATGGCTGCAACTAAGGTTGCGATCGTTGAGGCCCGGTTGGCACTGGGCAACACCTCCAATGTGAAATGGTTCGATGGGATTGGGGAGTACCGGATTGATTGGGGGCCAGGGTACCGGGTGTATTTGGTCCAAGATGGTCAGGATTTGATCGTGCTGTTTGGCGGTGGAACTAAGAAACGTCAGCAGGCGGATATTCAGCAGGCTTTGCTATTGCGGCAAGAGTACCAGCAGCGGAAACAGCAAGCGTTAGAGGCCGAATCAGGGCAACCGGTTCCGCCGGGTAAGTCAAAACGGAAAAGCAGGAGGTCAAAATGACTTTAACAGTCGATGCAGCGGTAACGATTCAGTCCAGAATTCAGCGTGAACCGGCATTTGCATTGGCTTTGCTGGATGAAGCGATCGCAGTGTTCCTCAATGGAGAACCAGATGTAGCGCGTTTGGTGCTTCGGGATTTGGTGAATGCCACGATCGGGTTTGAGGGTTTAGCAGTAGCGACGGGAAGGCCGAGTAAGAGTTTGCACCGGATGCTGTCGGCGAAGGGGAACCCGACGATGGATAATCTGACGCTGATCTTTGGAGTGTTGCGGCGGGAGCTTGGGGTGGAGATTCGGGTGAAGACAGTGGCTTGTGCCTGAATATTCTCCCAGGGCATCGATTCAGAAGTTCCGACTTCGATCGCCCACAATCTGGAACTGAGGACGATCGCCTAACAGCTACCCAAACCCGCATCGACCAGCAACGCCGGGGCTCATGGAAAACCTGAGTTCAACCCACCTCGATCGGGATTGTGGCGAATCTTCTGGGTAGGGGTGACGGGACATGATATTCAAATGGTCGCTAGCAAGTCATCCGCTAACTGATCTGAAGTGACCGGATCCTGAGCGATCCCCAAGTCTGATCAAAGTGTTGCGAGCGGGGGGGAGTGGCTCACTATGTCCAATCCATAGGTAATTCAAATGATGTGAATGGATGAATGCCTTATGAAACCTAAGAAGAGGTGGCCATACTAGATGAACTATCAGCAGGCTAGAGGATGATTTTTAATGAATCCCTCAGGCTTGGTAATCTACTGCTATTCAATGATCCCCGCCAAAACTATCGAGCAAGATAGATAGATAGAATTCGATATTGAGGAGTGGGTTTCCCAGGGGGAATGCATCTTTTTATACAATTCGTATCTCTGTTGGAAAGAAAAAGTAATTAATTCTCCACCATAAATTCTATTTATATTAGAATCTAAAATGAGTCTAAAGAAACTTCAGAGAATAGGTGAATACCGCTCACTCTCCTGGGTTTGAGAGTAATCCTAGGAGTGTTTGTGTTCAGCCCTTACAGACATCTTATTCAAGCATTATAGATTTTTATCTTTCTAGATTAAATCAACGCCTCTCTAAAAACACTTAGCTCATAATAGAGAGTGTCGTTTATGTAACTGTTTTATCTCTAGACTGTGAGTACCTGAAATGATCTGTTAGAGGAGTGTTTCATGAGCGGAGAAGAATTGATTCAAGCTGTAATTACCTTCAAACTAACTCTGAAGCAACTTGAAAAGCTACAAAGAACATATGAGCGAAGTCTAAAGGGGGGGAGACTCCGTCATCGCAAAAAGACTAGAAACCAAGATTAAGCAAGCTAAAGCTGCTCAAACATATATTGATAGCTCGTCAGATAATATAAGGGTGAAAGTTTCACAGTTTCGTAATTGGAATCGTTTTCTGAACGAAATCCGCTTGAATCCATCTACCGTTCTGGGCTTTGGAGAATCTGTTGAGATAACATCCTTGGAACATTTTAGTGGATTAGTACTAATAGAAGAGTCTTGACACGGCACTTTGCGCCAGTCCAAAATTCATTTTGGGGCATCACTACTGCAAGTTTTACCGATAAAATGATTAAAAATTTGGATGACGCAAAGTTTTTTCTCTTCTGTCTATGAAATGATGACGATTTCCTTGACAACTTTATCGCCTTGGACAATGCCAAGACTTTGACCGTTCTTGTTAGCTTCGTTGGCCATAAGATAGATGGATAGGCCAATGCGGAGAACCTCTGAGATGTTCTTTCCGGTCTCTTTAGCAAGCTGTAGAAGCTGCTCATAAGAACTCATAGGAAGATCTAGATTCAGTCTCTTCCGTTCGGTTTTTTGTGCGGATTTGTTCACTTAACTTACCTCAATGGACAATGGACAAGCAACGTCATAGT
The DNA here is from genome assembly GCA_012031975.1 of Alkalinema sp. RU_4_3. Classification (GTDB taxonomy): domain Bacteria; phylum Cyanobacteriota; class Cyanobacteriia; order Leptolyngbyales; family Leptolyngbyaceae; genus JAAUSA01. The sequence continues at coordinate 4,832 of JAAUSA010000082.1, forward strand.
TCCGAGGCTCGGCGTGACAAGCAACTAAGCCGATCATCAACCGGAACTCGACAAACCTACTCAGTCTATAACCGTAGTAGCGCTCTTGATCCCGGAAACATGTATAACATAACGCAAATTTAACATACTTTTCCTCCAATGAACACATAAAAAGGCCATGCATCTTACACAAATAATTTCCTCAAGGATATAGATGTGTAGGATACATGGCCATGTCTCATTGAGGCTTATTAGTGGGATGGTCGAGTGTCGTAGTCTTCGGTGGCATCCTCTGGTTCTTCTGGTTCTGAAGTAAAAGTTGGTGGTGTCTCAGCTTGATGTTCTGCTGGGCGAATGTGGTGATATTGGGCTAGAGGACGCTTGAGCGGTGGCAGATAGTGATGATGTGCCCAGCGGCTGAACCTAGCAAGCTTGCGATACTGGAAGCCTTTGTGTTGAGATTGGGTCGCAGGATGGACCCTTGTTTGGAGTGGCATAGGACCTCTAAAGTTGGATTAACTGAAGGACTCAAAGACAACGGACATGAACCCAAAGCAGACGATCGCGATGAAGAGCTTCGTCAGATGTGGGATGAAGTTTTCAAGTAAGAGAGCTACCGTGCTTAGTTGGCCAAAACTGCCGCAGAGGATGAGTGTGACGGCAAAGCCGAGAAGACCAGTCATGAAGTATTTGACCAATCGGCCAGAGGCATAAAGCAGGTAGCGACGATGGTTTGTTGGAATCATAGGGGCATCTCCTTGAAGGGAAATTAAGGTGGCTAACCATGAGCTGCCACAGAATATAATGTAAATCACCCCTCAAAAAGTACGTTCTATATACTCCTTAAAGACTGAATAAATACATACTAGACACATATTTTTTGTGTGTCAAGCAAGTATTATATCTTCCTGAAAATGTATTCTTTTTGTTACAAGCCGATCGCAGGAAATATGTATCTTCGACTCAGTCATGGTTGGGTTGGGTCAAGACAGACCAAAGCCCTGGACATTCGCGCGAATGTCCAGGGCTTTATTGGCCGTTTTCCAGGTTAGTCGTCTTGACCGAGATCGATCGCGGGCTTTGGCCTGTGATTGTATGGGGTTTCCACTGTGGGGCAGATCGGGGCTGCGGAAGGAGGTTTGCCCATCCCTTCCATACCGGAGCTGTCCAAAGGAAGAAGCATTCTTGCGCTAAGTAACACAACGGAAATCGGGGGCAGTAACTCGGTGAAGAACTCCCTAAAGGCTTGCACCGAGCCATCTAGAGAAACCTTACATCTGCTGCCTTGCCGATGTTCAAACACAATTCTCAAACCCTTACCATCCAACGTAGCCATGGCTTTGCCTCCAAATCTGAGTACTGAACGAGTTCTTCCCCACCTCCAACTTCACTCTACATTAATATGTGTGATTTGTGTACAAAGTATGTATTATTTCCGATGATCGTCGAGGACTTGGGCTTTGATGTTAGCGAGGTTGCGGAGTGAGAACTCGCCACGTTCTGCTCCATCAGCGCCGATCGCGACTTCACTCCGCAACCCCCCTTCCAGCCTTTCGGAGCTGTTTCGGTTGAGGGTGTCTTGTATGCGTTTGTGGGCGAGGTCGATAATCGCGGCGGGGTGGGCTGTGTCTGCTTGTATTCTGGCCAATCGAGTGCTGGGCGATCGCCCCAACCCCAAGATCGAGCCATGGACCTTTCCAGTGATCTGTCCTAGAATGCCAAGTAACAATTTAAAAGCGAAAACCGCCCCTTTGCCGAGGGACGGTTTTCAAAAAACTCTGTTAACCGCAAGGATTAAAGCAGTCGCATGCTCCTAGGTTAGCAGGGTTCAGATTGTTCTGCAAACTTTTTGGAGAATCAGCCTGATGAGCCTCGACCATTTTTTTGTCCGTAAGACGCGCCTACATACGATCGCGCTCCAGAATTCGCCGCCCTGCGCCAAGGAACTCTACGACTGGCTGCTCCGCCAAGCCCCCGCAGGCCAGCTTGCCGAGATCCATCTTGAACAGTTCCAAGCCGAGCAGTCAGGCCGCCTCCAGGGCAAAGGCTACCAACTCCGCTGGATCAAGGACTGCCTGAAGCAATTGATCGAGCTGGAGCTAGTTGATGTCGTCTATAAATTCTCTGGCAAAGTATTTAAGTTGGTGACTTGGCACCCCCTGCAGAAAAATGCACCACCTGTGCAACTCCCTGCACCAAACGTGCAGACAAATGCAGATTTTCAGCCCTCAAACCCAATCAGCGCTTCCTGTTCCTATAGAGACAAAGAGAAAACAACAGACAAGCCCACCCGCCACCCTGTTGAAAAGAGTGAACAGGAAGGAGCGATCGACTCCCGACAAATCCAACCGATCAAACCCACCAAGCCAGTCATCCAAGAACGATCGAAAGTAGTGGATCCAATAGCCAAAGAAGCGATCGAAGCCGCAGGCTTCCAACTCAACAACAACCTCAAGGCGATCGTCTGCTCCAAAACCCTCGAAATCATCTTGGCCGCCGTCGAAGCGGCCAAACAGTACCAGCATCGCCTACAAAACCAAAGCAGACCCCTACGCCGCCAGCCGGAGGCGGTGCTGGTGGCGGCGATTCAGCAGGAGTGGAATGCGAATCCTAGTCGTCAGGGCGGAGCGGTCCAGGTGATGCCGGATGAGTTTGGGGAGTGGTTTGAGTTGGCGCGATCGCTTGATGTGGTCCAGGCCAGTTCGATTCAGGCGGAGGTGACTCAGCATCCGCCGGGGGTCTTGTGTGTGCTGACGTCGTCGGAGGGGTGGAGGCCGTTTGACCAGATGAGGGTGGTGTTTAGCCTTAAGAGATTGCGGGTGATGAAGGGGGAGTGGGATGGGATGATGCGATCGGGGGAGAGAACCCGGACTGGGAGATTCAGGGGGTGATGTAGTTACTCGACTAATTTCTGGATTGTTTTGGGATGACTCTAAAGTACTCAGAGCGATCCCAAAATCCTTGTATTATTCGTCAATTGGTTGATTCTTCGCAAAGCAATCAATGGAATTGTTGAATTGGATAGGGCCAAATCCGCCACCAGCACGTCTTCCATAAATATCCTTTTTTTCGTAATCATTTCCGTACTTCCACTTGCAGAGCCTGTCAGGGTTAACTTGTGTTGTCGATGCTGTAAGGTTAGCACCACATTTTCCAGTAGCGCGGCAATACCCATCAACGTCACTAACTGATGTCCGCCCAAGTTTTATTGTCTGTGTTTTGTTGCCCCAAAAGGCTTGACCGGGCTGAGCAAAAGATATCAGACTACTTACAGATGCAAGGATGGTGATGCTGATGAGCTTTAGTGAATTAGATTTCATGAGTTGAATTCTCTTGTGTCGATGTTTATTTGTCTGAATTATTTTCCTACTTCAAATCACAAAGTATGTGATCAGGAAGAAGACTCTAATGATAACTACGGTATTATTAAAGTAATAAATCTATTTCATGGTAATTACACGTAAGCCTTTTGTCTGAATAACCGAAATTTGAAAGCTAAAGCCTTTATGGAATCGTTTTTTGTCATTTTATCTTGATGAAAGATTAGCTTGATTATCTTCATTTCCACCGAATCACCTTAAACCGCTCCGGACTCAGCCTGGTATACACCACCGTATGCTCAATATTCCGGTGCCCCAGCCAATCCTGAATCAGCCGCGTATCATACCCCTGATTCGCCAACCAAAACCCACAGGAATGCCGCAGCATATGGGCATGAAACGGCAACGGTAACCTCGGCTCACAAACCCCCGCAATCCGCTTCAACGTCTGACTCACTCCGATCGCCCCCACCCTCTCTCCCCTCTCCCCTGCAAACAAAAAACCACTCCCCCCATAATCCACCCCCTGCAACCGCCGCAAACCCGCCACCTCATCCGCCTGCAACGGATGCACCCCCGACTCCGAACCCTTCACCCGCTGAATCGAAATCTGCCCATTTAGCCAATCGATCGCATCCCAACGTAACAGCGAAATCTCCTCCCGCCTCAACCCATGCCGAAACCCCAACAGCACCATCAGGCGATTCCTAACCCGATGGCGACCATAGCGATCGGCAGCCTCCAGCAACCCCTCAATCTCCTCAATCGTCAAATACTCACGGCTCCGATAATCCGTATTCTTCAAACGACACAGCTTGGGCGGATCGTTCACGGTGGATTTAGGCGAATCGGGCTTCAGAACCATAACTGTACAGAAGAGAGGTATTTTATGTACAGTTTACCCACCTCAAACCCACCAACTCCGTAAACCCCACAAAATCCCCCCACTTATTGAGAATAAGTGTTAACACGGACGATTTTCCTACGATCGGAGCGTTAACCGTTAACCCTGGGCACAATTGGTTAACTAGCTCCTTCGATTCAGAACTATGTCCAGCAACCCCATCTTCGGTGCCCGAATTCCCACCGACCTGCGCGAACGCCTCGAAGCCAACATGGCCATTTCGGGTCAATCCAAATCTGACCTCTTGATTGAAGCGTTGGGCCGATACTTGGATGTTTTGGATGGAAAGTTGGTGCCGTTGGCAGAGCAGCCCATCGCCTCACCGATGGAACCTCGGTTATCTGCGATCGAAGAACGGATGGCGATCTTGGAAGAGATGGTGCTGGAAGAATCGGGTTATGCGCCGCAGTATGAACCCCCTCGGCCTCGCTATGAACGACGATTGCGGCCTGTCGCAGTGCGATGACCTGGGGCGCAGGTTGGTTTAAACCTCGATGCCGCTGGATGCGATCGCCCTGGCCCGTTTGACGGAAATATCTAGCCGTTTGGCGATATCACTAATCGACATCCCTGATTCAAGCAATATCGGAATGACCTTACTATAGGTCTCTTCCTCAATCTCTTGATAGAAGCGGGTTTTTCTTAGTTCGACTTTGGTACCCAACATGGTTTTAATCTCCTCGCGGCTGAGTTTGGGGAACTTGTGGACGAAGACCGTTACGATCCATTCTAGAACCCGTTGCTGTTCAATGGCATCCGAGGTTCGTTGTTGGGTCTGGTGCAGTATCTCGCTGGCCCGATCGAAAGCAGATTGTTTGTTCAACCCAAATAGCTGAATCAGGCCAACTTCCAAGGAGCAGTCGGCAATCTCTACAGGCATTTCATCTAGATAGATCCGTTGAAGCCGATCGCTGGTGTCGAACTCGCGGTAGTGATGGGGCACCCCGGTATCGTACTTGCGTTTGGTGAATAAAATGACTGCCCGCCAGTCGTTTGGTGGTTCATAGTCGTGCAGAAACATGCAGATCTTGGCGAAGAAGCTGGGGTAGAACTTGTTCTTGAGGGTCGAGTAGCCCTGGGCCTCAACGAAGACGATCGGGCTATTCGGCGATTTCGGCTGTAACACCCCATCGGCGCGGAGACTGGTTTGCTTGATTTCGTAGCTGCCGAAGGTGTAGATGGTGCGGGGCACCTTCTCGCCCAGTAGCTCAAAGATCAGCTTGGGTTTTTCTTGGAACAGGCGATAGAACAGGGAATCGGTTTCCATAGACATACAGGAATTTGACGCCCGCCCATTGTACTTGAGGTTGAGTTTCTCTGGAAAACAGAAAATGGAGTCTTGATTCTGGTTTCCATTTTCCGTATAGTGGACTCACAACTTACGAGCGTTCCCCATGGCTCACAAACTCGCCGTCTTCAATATGAAAGGCGGTGTCGGCAAATCTACAACTGCCTATAACCTCGCCGCTGGTCTGGTCAAGTTCCATCGGCAGCGAGTGCTCATCGTCGATATTGATCCCCAGGGCAACTCCGCCGCATCCCTCGGCATCCAAATCTGGCAACTGGAAACCCAACTCAAAGATGTACTTCAGCGCCAAGCCTCGATGCAAAATGCGATCGTCTCCACCCCTTCCGGCGTCGATGTTGTCCCCTCCAATATTCTGTTAGCCGAAGAAGAGATTCCCATCTCTGGCCTACCAGGGAGAGAACTGCTGCTCCGGAAAGCGATCGCCGCCGTCGATGACCAATACGACTACATCTTGATCGACTGCCCCCCAAACGTTGGGGTGTTTGCCGTGAATGCGTTGATGGCGGCTGAGAAGGTGATTATCCCTGTGGATATGAGTTACCTGGGCTTACTGGGAATTCAGGGGATTGAACGGGCCTTGAGTTTGGTGCGTGACTATCTTGACCACCCGATCGAAGTAGCCGGAGCCTTGGCCACTCGCTACGACGGACGCAACAACCTGAGTAAGGAAGTGTTGGCATCGTTGAAGGAGCATTTTGGCGATCGGATGTTTGCCACGCAGATTCCCGAGACTGTCAAGTTGCGCGAAGCTCCCAGTCACGGGCAATCGATTTTTGAATATGAACCCAGCGGGACTGGGGCGAAGGCTTATCAATCTTTGGTCAACGAGGTAATCGCACTATGACGACACAGAAGACAACCAGCAAGAAGAAATCAGGACTCGGCAACAATCCCCTCGCCCCCGCAACCAAGGGCATCTTTGAAAAGACAGCAGAAAATCCAGAAGGCGGAAACCCGATTCCAGAAAATGGAAAACAGCAAAGTCCTGAGGCTACGATCGCCCCAGCCGGAAAGCAGAAAACAGGTTCCAGAAAGAAGAAACCAGAGCCTGGATTTTTGGCGGAGGATCAGAAGCTTGATAAGGTGACGGTGCGAATCCCGATCGAACTGAATGACTGGCTCGATGATTTGCTGAAGCAGGGCAAGCGCAAACATGGTCAAAAGGTGCCCAAGGAAATTTGGTTACAGGCGGCGCTGGAGTTGTTCAAGGTGATGCCTGTGGATTGGTCGGAGGTGCAGTCGATCGAGCAGATGCGCGAAAAACTCCATATTCTGGAAAATGGAATCCATAATCCAGAAAAATTGTAAGCTCTGTGGCTATTGGCTTCCTACTCTTCGGATTGTGCTTCGATCGTGCTCGCGGCGTTATTCAGCTCGGTTTCCAGTTGCTCGATAGTTGGTAACACATCCTTCAAATTGTCGGGCAACTCCTTGCCGATCAGGTGAGTCGCGACCCCGAGCGGTTGGCTCATGCCGCGTAGGGAGAATTCGGCGATCGTCCGACTTTTGGAACGGCAGAGGATGAGGCCGATCGTAGGTTGGTCGTCAGGATGGCGCAAAATCTCATCAACTGCTGATACGTAGAAGTTCATCTTGCCGGAGAACTCGGCTTGGAAATCGCCCATCTTCAGGTCGATCACGACGAAGCAGCGCAGTTTGAAATGGTAAAACAGCAAGTTCAGCTTGAATTCCTGCCCATCAACTTCGAGGGGGTATTGGCTACCGACAAACGAGAAGCCGACCCCTAGTTCCAGCAAGAAGTCGCGAATATGGGTTACCAAGGCTCGTTCGAGGTCGCGCTCCTGGGCATCCTTTTCCAAGCTGAGAAACGAAAAATTGTAGGGGTCTTTGAGGAGTTGTTGGGCCAGGTCGGATTGGGGGCTGGGGAGGGTGCGATCGAAGTTGGTGACAGCACCACCTTGGCGACGGAATAGATCGCTGTCGATTTGCATGGCGAGAATGTCCCGACTCCAGCCATTACCACTGGCTTGAGCGGCATACCAAAGCCGCTGTTCTTGGTCTTTCAGCTTTTCGAGCAGGACAATGTTGTGTCGCCAGGGCAATATTGCAACGCTGCGTTGCAACATTGCCTCGTCGGGGTAAGCCTCAGCTAGAGCCTTCATGTAGCGCATGTTTCGAGCCGAGAAACCCGTAAGGTCAGGGAAGGCTGCCTTCAAATCCTTAGCTAGCCGATCGACCACTTTTGCTCCCCAGCCTTCTTGTTCTTCGCGGTTCAGGATGTCGCGCCCGATCGACCAGTAGAGCATGACCATCTCTTGGTTAATGGCAAGGGCGGCTTTGACCTGGGCCGTGCGGATTCGTTGCTTGAGGTCTTGGAGGAAGCGATTGTAGTTGGGTGGCAGGAGGGAATCAGTCACGAGGGGAAGCAATAGAGTGATCCTGTCATTATGTCTGGAGTTGACGATCGCACCAAAACCCAAGACCTGGAGCATAATCAACGCGCAAAGCATCTACCTGGAATCGAATCATGCCCACCAAACACTTCCGCATCGGCACCTTCAACCTTCTCAATCACGCCCGCCCCGACTTCCCCATCTATGGCAAAACCCCCTACACCAAAGAAACCTATACCCAGAAATGTGAATGGACCGCCGCCCAACTCCTACGCATGAACGCCGATATCGTCGGCTTCCAAGAACTCTGGGAACTCCCTGCCCTTGAAGACCTATTCAAGAAAGCCCCCCTCAAGAAATCTGAACTCTACCCAGAGCCCCCCAACCTTCTGATCTCCGAAGCCAACCAAAACGGTCCTAAAGTCGGCCTCCTTTCCAAATATCCGATCGCCACCCACACCATCATCCGCGACTTCCCCGAAGCTGCCCTCCTCAGCACTCCCGATCTGCTCATCCCCTACCATTCCTTCTCCCGTCCCGTCCTCGTCGCCGAACTCACCCTCACCTCAAAACTCAGCATTACCGTCATCGTCTCCCACCTCAAATCAAAACGCCCCGACTTCGCCAAGCAAGCTGGTATCGAGCTGGACGAAGACGATCCGCTGGAGCAGGCCAAAGGCAAAGCCCGATCGCTCCTCCGCCGAGCTGCTGAAGCCACAGCCCTCCGTGCGATCGTCCTGGAGACCCTAGAAAAGACAAAGCAGCCGGTCATCGTCCTGGGCGATCTCAATGACAACGCCAGCGCCGTCGGGACTCAGTTGATCACGGGTGAACCGCCCTACCGTTTCCTTGCCAAGGCCAAGCGTGAGCAGCAATGGACAGAGCTGCTCTACAACACGAAGGATATCCAGGCCCGTCAGAGTTCCGGCGACTTCTACTACAGTCATATCTATAACGGTCACTATGAGGGACTAGACCATATCTTAGTGAGCAACCATTTTGCAGCTCAGAACCCCGATCGATTGGGGCGAGTGGGTTTAGTTTCCTTGTTTAATGACCATTTGGTGGATGAGACTTTGTCGCGGGAGAAGACGCCGAAGTGGCAGTCGGACCATGGGCAGGTGGTGGCTGAGATTGAGTTGGGGTAGGCGATTAGTTTAGACTGGCGATCGTAGATGTGTAGTCATCTAATCAACATGAAGCCCCAGCAAGTGCCGGGGCTTTTCTGCTTCAAAATACCAATGAAAAGCGGGAGGAACTATAGTTCCTCCCGCAAAACTCAATCATTTTCAGCTCACTATGCCATCAATCCCTAAAAACTTTGTAGCAGTGTCTTAGGCCATTTCCATAAGGGTTTATAAAAAGGTGTTTAGAGTTTTTTTCAGCGTTAGTGATTTGCATATTATTAAGATAATCAGATTTGTGATTTTAAATATAAGCTATTTGTTCTTTTCTCTTTCCCATGCTGAACTTTTTTTAGGGTATATCGGCGGTGGCAGAAATACCTTTCGATTTGGTTCACCAGGTTTCACAAGATGGACTTGTGTAATCTTTTCACCTCCAGGTTCCTCGTAGTGAGTGATTTGCAGCTCTTGCGGAGCAACTGACCAAACTAACCAGAGAAGCCACAGAAGTGCGGCGATTATACGCTTATTTGCCATGAGGATTTTCTCCTGAATGGCCTTGAGACACGCTACTAGCATTATCGCATAGATTTAGAGGTGCTCACCAGCATGAACCCCTCCACAAAGATACAGAAACCCGTACTCTGATTGACTCAGCCGCGCTCAGGCGCAGCCTCGGCTTGTTTGTTGTTGCCCGTCTTCGCTTCGCTGCGTCCGGCAAGTCCCCCTTCCCGTTCCCCCAGGGGGAAGCCCCGCCCCACCACCCCTCCGCCCACTGCGCCCGATAGAGCCCCCTGACAATAAGCTAGTCAGCGCCACTTTGTGGCGCGATCGCCACCCCCAAAAATCCCCATAACCCAATCCCAAAAGCACTCTCACAATATAAAAATTCAGTAAAATACCATCCAAAATGTGGCATATTCGCCATAAATAGGGCATAATGAATATAGTTGATTAGAAGAGGTTCCCCTCATGACACGTACCGAAAAGACCGAGCTACACATCACCTTCGATGCCAACGATCGCGCCCAAGCCCATGACTACGAGTTCACCCATAGCGGCGCACTCGCCATGCTCGATCGCCAAGGCAATTGCGTCTCCGTTGGCTTCAGCCCTGATCACATTCCTGCGATCGAGCAGTTGCTGACCATCCTTTATGCCTACCGGGGTGACTACGATGATGTGATGACTCCGATCGCTGAGCCGATGGCGGCCTAAGGATTGCTAGGGGGCCACCTGGTCCCCGCCCTTGGGTTGAGGCTCCGGTGTATAGGTGTAAGGCATTCGCGAAGGGCTAGACGATGAGATCACCCGCCAGTGGATAGGGAAACCACAAAGTAGGCGCAGCCGAAGCCGGGGCTTCAGTTTTTGAGGGATGGGACTGGGTGAGTTGTGGGGTTCGGGCGGCGGAGCCGCCCGGTCTCTGCCACCGCTGCGCGGTGAGGGCCTGTGTCAGGGGGCTCTATCGGGCGCAGCGGGTGGAGGGGTGGTGGGGCGGGGCTTCCCTTGGGGGAACGGGAAGGGGGACTTGCCGGACGTAGCGCAGCGGAGGCGGGCAACAACAAACAAGCTAAGGCGGCGCTTCGCTGCCGCATCCCTAAGGCAAGGCAAAAGTAGTCAAAAGATATATACAAAGTATGCCCAAAGTATCTAGAAGTATGTTATACTTTAGGGGTAGTGTTAAAGAGAAACCATATGACAAAGGCCCTTCAAACCTTCACTGAAAACAGTTTTGAACAGATTCTCGCTCGGGGTGGAGACTATGATTGGGTCGTGAGTGTAAGTAACGCAAAGTCTTGTAAGTATTTGGTTTGCTGTCATTCGGGCGGGACAGACCGTGGTGCTGGCTTCTTGATTGGGAAGATCAGCCATGTAGAGTTCACTATCGTCGATACGAAGGGGAAGAGCCGCTATCTCATCGGGATTTCAGAGGTTGCTCACATCCATCTACCTCAGCTTTGGAATGGTCAGCAGAACCCGGTTCGCTACACGAGTTTGGAGGAGTTAGGGATTGACCTGTCGGAGTTGAAGTTTGGGAAGGTTTCTCCCACCAAGTCGGAAGCCTTGACCATTGAACAAGCTAAGGCAGGCTTGGCAAAGCAGTTTGGGGTTAGTCCTGAAAGTATCGAAATCACGATTAAAGGCTAAGACTGGTGAGGCTGGCTAATGAATACCCATGAGCTGGAATCTGCTCTGGGACAAACGTCCTGGCTTATATAGATCGCCATCAATAGTAGTACAAATAGACTTAAAAGAATTGTGGTTCCTAGCACAGTTCTTCTAAGTCTATCCGTGAAAGAATCGCTTATTGATAGATACATCAGGCTTGTAGCTCAAGGTGGCACCCTTAATCTACATGATGCATCTATCAAGTCTTGGCTCATATTTGAATGGAGTTCAACATGAAGCATCAATATCCTCGCAGTCTTTTTCACTCTTACAAGTGTTCAGAGCTACTTTTTTTTTGGTTCCCTTTTCGGCTGTGGGGACATAACTTTCAACGAACAGGCTTTCAGAAGAGGTTTTTCCTTCTTCTCAAGAGGCTTCTGCCCATCCTTCAAGTTCTAGCTTTGGCGATTCAAATTGTCCGAAGCTTCTGGAAGTAATGTAGCTCCGCGCTTAGCGGCGGTGGGGCGACTTGTTAGGCTGGTCCAGTAGTGTGAAAACACTGCTGGGCTGGATCTAAGTCCCAATCGCGCACCCTCTCTCTAGCTATCCCAGCAAACTCGCCTTAGAATGTGGCATAGTTGCCATAGTTTTTCGGTGAGCCCATGAACCCTAAAGAAACCAAAAGCCAGATCCTCAAGGCGGTCCAGGCTGAAGCCGTGCGCCAGTGGGGTGAGGATAAATGGGTTCTCAATCTCACAAAAGCCTACTGCAAGATTCTTCAGGCCAATGGCGACACGGAAGCGACTGTGGTGAATCGGCGGCGATCGGTCGAACGAGCCCTTACAGAAGAAACCTGCAACCTAGAAAACCTGATTGCACTAGCTCACTGTGTCGGCTGCCGAGTTCAGCTCGCCTGCACCAGAGAAGAAATCCTTGTGCCCTAACTGACGTCTGCCGAATCTATTGGATAAGGCTGCAAAGGAAAGACACCCTCGCCCGCCTCAAAGCCAAATGGCACCAACCCCCCTTGAGATCCGTCGCGATCACCGAAGCACAAAAATGGGGCTTCCTCGTCACCGACCAAGGCATCACCGAGGTCTAACCCATGCCCCATAACCCGACCCAAGGACAGAAACCCCTTTCCCCAAACCCTCTCACCCCCAAAAGCGTGCTAAGGGATAGCTCACAACCCTTGCCCAATAACGATTCCCTTGGACGAGGCCGGAAAGGTTTTGCCCATGGCTCGATCGTCACCACCACCGTCACCCGCCCCCGCAAATCCGGCAAAGTCGCCACCTACCAACAGCTCTGGTACCAATGGCAAGACGAATCAGGCCACAAGCACTCCCGCTACCTCAGCAAAACCAAAGCCAAGGAAGTCCAGCGGCTGATTGATGACGGCTCGATCGTCGCCAACATCCTCGCCTACCTCGAACCTTCAAACTATTAGCAACTCTCAGTACAAGTCGTCTTTTTATACTCAAAAAGATCGAGTCTATACTGACACAATGAAAAAGCGTGCTAAGGGATAGAAACTTCGATTTTGGCCCTGGCAGTTTCGGCTGCCCCGACCCGCTTCGGGCGAAACCGTGAAAACCGCGCCGAATATGGGCATACATATAATGTCTGTTAACAAAAAATTCCCCCGGCCATGTCCCAACCAGAGATTGAAGTGATTCGCCCGATTCGCCCAGACGAGGCGATGGAGCAGTTAGGCGTTAAAAAGGATGCCTTCTACGATCGTTTGAAGTACCTCGGCATCAAACTCGATAAGGACGATGACAGCAAAACCTTCCTAACCCAAGCGCAATTTGAGCAGATGGAAGCCCTGGGTCAACATATTAGAGAAACCGGGAAAAAGGACGGTTTTCTTGATAGGAATTCGGCGCTGACAGTCAATCAGGACAGTGGTTTAGCTGGGTTGGATCTGGAAGTTGGGGAGATCCCAATAGACGAACCCCTCGATGATTTGATCCAGGCAGCGGGGCGACTGGCGGCCCATCGTCTGACGGCACCGCTCCAGGTGATCCATGCGATCGCCGACCAGATGACCTACGACGACCTACCCGACAACCTCCGCCAGGAAGTCGATTCTGCCAGAGAGCGAACGCAGAACCCCCCAAAGTTTCAGGCCCAGTCGATCGCGAGCAACCTGCTGAACCAATGGCGCGAGCAGCGGGCCGAGGCACAGGAAGCGACGCTGTAAAGCCGTTGGTGGATGTGGTGGCGCTGGAGCAGGTGACGAGTGCTATTGCAGCGGGCTGTTCAGTGCTGCTGTCGGGCGAGGCTGGGCAGGGGACAAACCAAATCGCGCAGGCTGTGGCCGATAGGTTCTCTGGTGGGCTGGATGTGGCGATCGGAGTCTACAAAGGCAGCGGGAAACAGTTCTTCCAAGGGCTGGCGAAGCAGCTCGGCTGTCCCCTGGAAACGGAGCCCGATGAGAAGGGCCGAAGTAGGCCGTTAACAGTGGAGCAGCTGAAGGAAGAGATTGCGGGGAACGTGGGGGCTGAGACGCTGATTGTGCTGCCGGAGTCGAAGCGGCTTCCGGCTTCGGTGCGGTATTGGATTGAGGATCTGATGGGGGATGGAGTGCGGGTGTTGGCGACGGCGGTGGTGAATCCGGGCCGGGATATCTATCTGGAGATGGTGGAGGTGGAGCTGGCGTTGCCGGATGACCAGGTGATTCGATCGGCAATGCAAGACGAAGCAAGGCGACGGGGGGTGAGCTTGAATGATGCCCAGCTCGCGAAGTTGCAGCCGTTGGCGGGGCGGAATCCGGCGATCGCTCGCAAGGTCGTCAGGAATGAAGCTCTGGGGTTGAGGCAACAGAAGCCGGAGCATAGCCAGTATTTGGACATCTCACCGCTGATTCTGGCGGCGACTTGTACCTTAGGGCTGTTGCGGTTCATTGGGATGGGGACGGGGAATAAGTCGCTGTACATCGTGGGTGGGGTGGCGATGATGATTGGGTTGAGTCTGAAGTATCTGGGCAAGATCCAGGGCGCGAAACGGAGGTATGGGCAATGATGGCGCTGACGCACATGGCGATCGCGATGGCGGGGGTGGGGTTTGCGCTGGGGACGGCGAATCCGATGGTGTTGGCCTTGGCGGCGATCGGGTCGCAGTTGCCTGACCTGGATTCGACGCAATCTTGGGTGGGTCAGATTTGCTATCCCTTAGCACGTTTTTTAGAGGCGCGGTTTCCCCATCGGACGTTGACGCATTCCTTTTTAGCGACGGGGGCGATCGGGTTTTTGGCCTTGCCTCTGTTGCTTTGGGGGGATTGGCGTTGGTGGCTGGCGATTTGGCTGGGGCACTTGCTGTCGGTTTTTAGCGATACCTTTACGAAGCAGGGGGTGCAGCTCTTTTATCCGGTGCCCGTGTGGTGTGTTTGCGGGGCGAATCCGAATCGGCGGATGCGGACGGGTGGGCCGGGGGAGTATTGGGTGCTGTCGGGGGCGATCGCGCTGCTCTGTGTGAATCTGTGGCTGACGAGTAATGGGGGTTTGCTGGTGCAGGCTTCGCAGACGTTGGGGCTGAAGGAAGGGGCGGTGCGGACCTATAACGAGAAGGCGGCGACGCATCAGCTCTATGCGAGTGTGGAGGGGGTATGGGCGAGCGATCGGACGGCGGCTAGTGGGCGGTATGCGATCGTGGCTTCAGAGGGCTCTGAGTTTGTGGTGAAGACGCCGAAGGGTTTGGCGAAGACGGGGCAGCAGATTGTGACGACGAAGGTGGCGGTGGATGTGGGGGAGGCGATGACGGTGCGGACTGAGACGGTGAGTTTGCGGGATGAGGATGTGGGCGTTGG
>JAAUSA010000314.1 GCA_012031975.1 Alkalinema sp. RU_4_3
TCAAACCCGTTGAAACGGGTTAAACCCTTTATGGTAGGTGTTTTAGTTATTTTGGGATCAACGTTTACTCTTCCAACCTGCTTTAGCTGGTTTTAGCTATTAGCCTTGGGTTTTAACCCAAGGCGGGGCAGCAGCTCAGTGGGGAGGATTCGCCAACAGAATCCTGAAGTGCGGGCTAACCGAGGTGGCTGGCATGGTTTAGGCTCCTGGTGGGATTAGCGCAACTTGAATAAATTGGTCAGTGGTGCTTCTACTTTACGTCTTGCCTTTGCGGAAGGATGTTTTGGGGTCGAATCCGGCTTTGAGGATTTTGGAACGATCGGAGAGTTCGACAGTAGGGCGATCATCGGCTCCCAAAATTCCAGAAATGTAGCCTTGGATTTCCTGAAAGGCACTGTAGGCATCTTTATATTTGGGGAATTGGAGTTCCTTGAGGTTGGGATTGAGGGTGAAAAGTGGTTGATAAAGGCTGGGATCAAGCTCTGCATTAGTCTGTCTGTAAGACTCCATCGGAACGACGAATACCGGAACCTGAAATTGCTGAAATAACTGGTGATCAGTTTTCCCATGAAATTTCTGGATTAAATCAATTATGATCTGGTGCACAGTCGTTTTGCCATAAGGCTTTTGCTTCGACCACTCAATGTCTAGGATGCTTTCTCCAAAGTAGTAATTCTTACCCAGGCGAACGGATACAAGATGGGTGCCACAAAAGCCAATCACTTGAAAATGACAAGAGGCAGCTTTTAATGATGCTTCAAGTAGATCGCGACGACGATGATTCATAATAAAATCGAAATGCCGACCCATTAGTTCGTGGGTAAATGGTTGATGTAGAAGGGGCTAGTGGCCTTAATTGTAGTGGTTTCGCGGTGATAGCGAATCGTTGTGTCGATACCAGAACTGGCAACGCCATCGTAGTAGTCGGAGAAGGGCGAGATAATTAGCATGGCTGGAGATAATTAAGGTTGAGTTAATCGTCTTTGGTGAGGGTATTGGTGGTATGCGATCGCTTTCATGGGTTAGGCTCCTTTACAGGTCGTAGTGTCCGTAGCAACTCAAGATGATGATTTCTTGGTCGGTGACTTTGTAGATGAGTCGATGTTCGTCGGTGATGCGGCGTGACCACCAGCCTTTCAGGTCGTATTTTAGAGGCTCAGGTTTTCCGAGTCCTTTGAAGGGATTGCGGGAGGCATCGTTGATCAGGGTGATAATCCGATCGTAGATCTTTTTGTCTTCGGTGGCCTAAGCTGTAAATTGCTCAAAGGCTTTGCTGTCAAACGTGATATTTCGCATGCCATTCTTCGGGGGTGAAGGTGACGAGGTCTTGGCGGGCTTCTACGCGATCGATGGCTTCTAGTAGGGCTTGTCGATCGGATGAAGGTGGTTTTGCCTGAGGTTCGTCAAGATTTTCTGCTTCTTCGGAGACTAAGACGATGACGCGAACGCGGCGGTTGTGGGCGAGGGTGAGGGGTTCGTCGAGGGTGAGTTGGCCGTGTTCGGTGAGGGTTGCGTTGGTTTCGATCGCTTTCATGGTATAGGCTCCTGGTAGTTGGTTGCGGTTACGATCGTAGACTTCGTACAGGTGTTTAAGTTTACTGTGGCTTGGGTTTAGGGTTCATGGGCAAGCGTTAAAACTTGTTGATATAACTGGGGGCTGATGCGAAAACTGGCTTGATGAATTAAGGCATCCATGACGGGCTGGACTTTGGGGATCAGGTTACGCTGTTTGGCAGTGATGAGAATGCCGAGGATGCCAATGATGGATAGACCTAGATGCGCTGCCTCTCGTCGTCCTAACCGTTCGTCAATCAGCAGGTCATCGGCTTGAAGTTCTAGGGCAAGGGCGATCGCATTAGCTTCTCCGGCATCGAGTCCTTTGTCACGCTGGAGTTGGGTGGTGAGAGTGGTATTGGTTGGCACATGGGTTTGAATCCAGTTTAGGTCTGGAATGGCGGTGATGACAGGGTTGGTTGCGGCTTTCAATTCGTCAGCGACGATCGTGGGAATGATGACGGTTTGATAGATCGATTTCAGTAGCCAGAGGTGATCAACTAGGGCAAGGTTGCAAAGGGGGGATGTGTCGCTGACGATGATCATAGCCAACCTCGATCGCGCAGGTGCTGAACATCTTGCTCAAATTCTTCGATGTCGTAGTGCACACAGATGCCGCGATCGCTGATCAGTTTTTGGAATTCCATGAGGTCAATTCCGGCGATTTTGCTGGCGCGGCTGAGGGTGATGCGTTCTTGCTGGAAGAGGGCGATCGCGATTTCTCGCATCCAATCGTTTTGATTGAAGGTGGCGGTTTGGGCGATTTCGTCGGGGAGGTCGATCGTGAGTTGCATGGTTTAGGCTCCTTGGTCGGGGGTTTCGCTGAGTTTGTCGATGTAGGTGACGATCGGGCTTGGCGATTAGGCTTTATTCTCAGTAGGCTTTGGTGAGTTTGATGAGGGACTTGGGTTATCGATCGCCGCTAAATGCCTATGGATTAATGCTTCGATCGGGTGGATGTCGATCGAACTTCCGCAACATCTGCCGTAAATTCACCACCCCTTCGCGATTTAAGTGTAGCCGTTCAACCTTCGCCCGACCGATTGCCGTTCGCCCGACCACAATTGTGAAATCCTCGTCCCATAAAAAATGTTCATCCCATTGATGAATACGTGGATTATATAACGGCGTCATCGCACCATTAATCGGGTCGATTGCTTCGGTGGCAATGTGTTTGTGACCATTACAGCCCTGACAGGAAAAGGCCAAGTTATCCAGCTCATTCGATTCCCCTTTTGCCCGTGGGGTTGTATGCTCGACGGAAAAGGGATCAGGTGAGAACAGCACCTGGCTCACGCAATATTCACAGCAGCCGAAGGCCCGACGGATCACCTGCTGCCGCAAACTGGCAGAAATCTGAAAATCAGCCATGGCTCTCAATTCCAATCCCTAGGACGCCATCACCTGTTCGATCGAGCACCCGCGCATTGCCGCTAACTTGCCCAAAGCTTCAATCCTCGGGACATTTGCCTTTTCCAGTGCCTCTGACATCCCGATCAAGCGCCCTAAATCTACCTCACTAATCGTCTCCGCCTGCCGCTGTGCAATCAGTCCTCGGTAGTCCGCCCACCAGTCCGCAGAAAATCCTAGATTTATCTTGCGTAATAATTCTGCTTCTGAAGGTTCAGCATGAGATGGGGTTCCTGATCGACCTCGATCGAGCCATTCCAGCAAGACCTCTTCTAGTCCTTTCTGTGTGGAGGCTGCTACCTCACGGAGCTGTTGTGCCACGCCATCTGGGAGGCTTAACGTAATCTGCTCTGCCATTGTTTATGCCTCCGGATGGGCTAACTGTTCCATTCTAACGTTCATCGGGGAGGTTTTGTTGCGAACTCGGCGGTTGTGGTCGAGGGTGAGGGGTTCGTCGAGGGTGAGGTGGCCGTTTTCGGTGAGGGTGGCGTTGGTTTCGATCGCTTTCATTGTTTAAGCTCCTGGTAGTTGTTTGCCGTTACGATCGTAGACTTCATAGAGGCGTTTGAGGATTTCGATCGGGATGCCTGCGACGGGGACAAGAACTTTGGTGGTTTCGACGCCGCCTGCAAAGAGGATGCTGAAAATGTCTTGCCAGCGTTGCCAGGTTTGGGGATCGTTTTGGGGCATGGTGGTAAAGCCGTTGAGCAGGATCTCGAAGATTTCTGCGTCGGTTTTATTGGGGTATTGGGTGCGGAGTTTGGTCAGTAGCTGGGTGAGTTGCTGGTGGGCTTCGGTGAGGTTGGGCTCGGGAGCATAGTTGTGCTGAATGCCGATTTGATCGCCTTGGATGGTGAGGTCGCCAGTGTTGATGTTACCGACGTTTTGAATGTTGAAGGTGGGTTGATTTTTGGGTGTTTCAGTCATGGGATTGGGGGGTTGGATGTTTACCTGTAATGTAGCTATATTGGTTTGAGCAGACGGATGAAACCTGCTTGCTCGAAGTGGTGGTCGGTGGTGAGGGCTTGCTGGATATTCATTTGTTGCATGATCACAAACGAACTGCAATCGACGAGGGACCAGGGTTTGTCGGGGCGTTGCTGACAGAGTTCCCAGGCAGTTTGGTCGAGGGTGGGGTCAATCTGGATGCGGGTGATGCTGGCGTTTTGACGGACAATGTTGATGTGATTGAAGATTCGCGATCGGGGTAGGCGGTGGGGGCTATTGAGAAGCGCGACGAGTTCGGTGATGACGTAGTTGGTGGTGATAATGGCTGTATGGGTTTCGATCGCTTGACGGAAATGTTGGGCGGCGATCGGGTGGTGCATTTCGGTGGGAATGAAGATGCTGGCCCAGCCGGACGTATCGATGAAGAGGCTATTCGGCATTATGTAGTTCCTGGTAAAGGGCTTCTGCGATGTATTGGTCGTGGTTTTCGGCGAGGTCGGTGGT
>JAAUSA010000083.1 GCA_012031975.1 Alkalinema sp. RU_4_3
TCTTCTCCTGAGATAATTACAAATCACTAAATATAGGGGTTAAGGAGTGATTCATATCCCTTGCAGCGCTAGAAGTGGCTTATGAGTTAGGGGAAGGCAGGAACTTTCAAAGTTGCACATCGCCTTTGTCTACCTTCCGCAACATAAAAAATGCCCCTGACCCCATGCCAAATGGCGGGATGAAGTGATCCAAACATTTCACACCCCCCATGATCCAATTCCCGAGACTACCCACCCACCCCAGATTTTTCACAACCCCATCCGATCGCCTCACCCACCACCACCAAAGCACCCCATTATAAACATGTCCCCAAGGCACCACTTCCTCCACCTCAAACCCAGCGGACCTAAACAGCGCGATCGCCCCCCTAGTATCATACCGCCGCAATCGCCCCAACCGCCTATCCACCTGACCATACAGCCATGACTGCATAGATAAGTCCACAATCAATTGCCCCCCCGGATTAAGATGTTTCCCCACTGCTTTCAAAACGCCCACCTCATCTTCAACCGTTTCCAAAACCGTTAATAAAAATAGCAAATCATAATGCCCGACCTGCCTTGATTTAATGAATTCACATTAAATCTATCAATTTTTTACGATATTTACGATCGCAATGCACCACCAATAAACCATCACCACCAACATCAGCAATAGATTCCGCCCGTCGAATGATTCTGCCATAGTGGCGATCGAGCACATAATGTCGATGGTCAATCCAAAAATTTCCCACCATAGATTAATCTCGCCGACTCCCTACAGCCGCCAACATCACAAGACTCACAAGCACCAAACAACTGCCAATAAAAATCTGAATCCCCCCAAAACTCCCGAGATAACAGCTCCCATTTAAAAGCAATTGTGATTACTGCCGCAATTGCCATCCCCTTGACCCATTCAGGCTTTCCCCTAAGCCAATACAGCCGCATCATCGGTAGCACATACAACAATTGCGACAGCCCAAACAACGTAAAAAACCAAATGAACACCGATCCCGGCCAGCCACTACTCCCCACCAGCGACACCAGCAGCAGCGCCAACGCCGTAAACCCAAAATGCAGCACAAAAACCTGCGCAAACCCACCCAACAAATCAGCCCAAATTCGCGTTCGCATCCCCCACCCCCAGAAACACATAGCCCATTATAATCATGAACCCAATCTCACCTCGATAACAACACCGAAATCACTCCCTCCCCAGCTAAAATTCACCATTCTTCACTCTTCTTTCTTCTCTCTTCCCTCTTCAAAAAGCCCTTGCCGATCTCCAAGATCAGTCGTTATAATAGTGATCAAGCCCACTGGGACGTTGGTGACTACCAATAATGTTTTCTGATCTATGTTGCTTTTTACGTGGGAACCCATAGCGCTTTGGTTGCAGTAGACTGGGCTTGTACTCAGAAACTTATACACCACCCGTTCGGTTCCCCCCCTGGTTTAACCAGGTCAAAAGCTGAGGTAAGACGGCGTCCTGGTGAGCCCTTAACAATTAATTTGATCGACTCCTTAGCTAGGCACTTGGCAGAGGAGTTTTGTGGTTTTAAAGCATTAAAAAGGGTTGCGATTGATGCGATCGCAACCCCCCTACAAAAAGTCTAGATAACCTAGCGCTTATTCCCCTTCTCGGCCCGGAACGCCTCCGTCATCCGGCCAAAATTCACACCCACATGCTCAAGGCCGAACAGGGAACCGGGCTCCTCATCCCAAGATGCCGACAGCATCCCGTAGGAAAGACCCACCACCCCTAGACCAAAAAACAACAGGCTGACCAGCAGCACCGCCACCGTCGGCACCTGCATGTGATAGTGCTGAATTGCCACATAGCTAAGAATGAATGTCACCATGCTCAGCACCGAAGGAATACCAGCAAAATAGGCCATGCGACGGGCCATCCGCTTACTCACCACCTCCGGAATGCCATTTTCCCTTGCCGGGGAAGAACGGCTTACACCACGGGTCTTTTTGACCGCAGCCCGCTCAGCCTTCTTACGGGCAGCATTCGGCTCAAAGGGCAACCGCGCAGACGATGACTCAGCATCCTTCTGAACCGCACTTCCACCTTGATCGACGCCCTGCCCTGGGGTTTCCTCCGTAGGCCCCTTTGACTCCGTTGCCATAGCCTTACTCCCGACTCAAAAAATCCTACTAACCCCGAATGCCCAAGCGGGTAATCAACTCACGATAGCGAGTCGGGTCCTGACTAATCATGTAGGCCAGCAAAGACTTCCGCTGACTAATCATCCGCAGCAGACCTTGGCGAGAAGCATGGTCCTTCTTGTTGCTCCGCAGGTGCAAGCTGAGCTTCGTGATCTTTTCGCTCAAGATCGCCACCTGCACATCCGTGGATCCGGTATCCGTGGGATGGGTTTGATACTGACTGATAATTTCTTGTTTTTTCTCTTGCAGCAAAGACATGAACTTACTCGTGGTATTGATTATTCGTAGCAGTCTAACATCCTACCACTAAACTCGCCGACTCAAACCCCGCCCCCAACCGCCAAAACCGCGATCGCCAATCTACCCCCACCGCACAGACCGCCCCCACGAGCGTCTCCTCCTCCAGCAGCAGCTCCTGTAAATCCCAGCCCTGGGGATTCACAAGCTGGGCCGCCTGGTCGATCGGGCAGAGCACATCCAAGCTCTTCATCTTGCCCAAGCCATCCCCCGTTGCTTTTAGATAGGCCTCCTTACAGGTCCAGATCCGAAAGAAGGTCCGTGACTTTAGGGGTTCTGCCAAAGAACGCACCACCTGAGCCTCGGCCTTCGTGAAGGTACGACTGCTGAGGCGATCGAGGTCCGTTTCCATGGCCTGCATCCGTTCGATATCGACACCCACCGCCCGATCGCTCGAAACCCCAAACAGCACCCAGCCCCCTGAATGGGCCAGATTAAACTCCAGCCCTTCCACCATTGGCTTACCATGCTGCCGTAGGTGAACACCACCGCCTCAGGCGCCAACCCCAAATATTTGCCCAGCAGCCGTCGCAGCAGCCCCCGCGCCACCACAAACTGGTTGTAATCCTTATCGTAGCGATATCGCTTGGCCCGCACCTGCTCATCGTTAGACAGACTATTGAAGAGCAGATCGAGGCGATCGAAATGTTCCTCAATCGTTGTCGCATAGAGATCGATCACACCCGCTTCTAGGGGCGCGATCGCCTCGGTTTCCACCCAAACTTGACTCATACCGCCACCGTCTCCACAACTTCCGGCAACCGAGGCCGCACCACCAAATAGACGAGCAGGCCAAACAACGGCACCCACTGCACCACCGTCAGCAATCGACTATCCACCATCCCCCGCCTTGCCATATCATCGGGCACCAACTCACTGCCCAGCAACGAGAGTAAACAAAAATCCAAACTCATCACATGAATAAACTTGCTCCCCTGCCATTGCCGCCCAAAGTCCGCCCAATCCCCCGCCAAAACACCGTATAGCACCAGAATAAGCGCTGCCATAAAAATCGCGATCGCCGTATACCGCGAATCCCAAAACCGGATCGTCCGGCTTTTCGGCCCAATCCAGCCCGGATTATCCTGCCGCAGTCCCAGGTAGGGAATCAGCGCAAAGGCCCCCACTGCAAAGGCCCCCGCCGCAAAGGGCCAGGCCCAAATCTTCTGACCCCGCCCGTCGGCATAGAGCAGGCAACTATAGGCCAACGGCAGCACCCCCATCAGATTAAACAGCGCCACGATGACTGGATTAATCCCCGCCACCTGCCCCGTGGACAGCCGCACAATCAGATCAAGGGTTTCCGGCCCATCTCCCGGTGCCAAAAACGTCGCATAGCCCAAAAACAGCAGCCACAAACCCGCAAAGCCCAACCGTCTTACCATGCCCATACCTCAGAGGGGGTGTTTCGCCGATGCCGCCCTCGACAGACCAGCTTAGCAGCTATGCCGGAATCGCTGCGTCCCGATTTGCCCCCACCGCCGCCGTTTTTAAAAAGGCTGTGATCCATTCCTTAATGTGGTAAGTGGCCCGACAGTCATCCTCGTTGTAGGTGACGATCGCCTCCAGATGCGTCCGATCGCCCGTCTCTAGCCATTGGGCATACCAGTAGATAGACTGTGCCCCGTTGGCATTGGCATCCCGCCAGTCAAAGCCCATCCAGCGGGCGATGTTTTTCAGCGCGTAGTTTTCGATCGGCAGGGTGGCCAGGCGCGTAATCCGATCGTGCAGATCGACAAACCTCGGATAGAGGGGCTGCACCAAATGCTCTGGGGTACCGTAGAGCTTCGCCAGCTTGCCCACCACCTGGACTTCGTAGGGGCAAAAATGAAAAATGGGCGCAGTCGGATACGCCCATACGAGATCTAAAAACTTCTGCCAGACTATCGGCTCCTCTTCTACCGTCTCACCGAGTAAGGCATGGAAGGTTTGGGTTTGATTGACGCGATCGACGACCAAAACGCCATGGAGGTAGATTAAATCCAGGGAGGGCTCCGACTCCACATCAAAGTAGAGCTCCACGCTATGGGTCGGCACCATCTGCTCCCACAACCGCATCTCCTTGCCACCCTGCGGGAAATCATCCCCGGGTAGCGCCTGATTATGCAGCGTCGCCTGGGCCTGCCGCACCAACCGCATGCCCGTCTCTAGGCCAAAACCGGGCGTCAACTCCAAGGTCCTCGGTGGCATCTGAGCCAAGTCCTCCAGCGTCGTCACCCCCATGCCCACCAGTTCCTTGTAGCGTGTCTGGGTCACACCGGGCAGGAGGGAAAGATGGCCCCGATCGCTGGCCTCGTCGTAGCAATGGCCATACCACTGGCAGAGACTACAGCGGTTACGGGAAATAAACACCTCGGGCTGGTGGCGATCGCGCAGCATGGTCTGGAGTTCTTCTAGGATCACTTCCATGCGGGGCAGCATTTCCCACAGGTCTATCACATAGGGGTTGGGGCGATCCTTGACCTGCAACCAGGCCTCCTCGGGCCAGGACCCCTGGATTTGGGCGAGGACCTTGACATGGTAGGCCAGGGTCGTCTGGTATTCAGTCTTGGCGCGCTTGCTGAGCTTGATTTCCACGGGCATGTAGAGCCAGTCCCCGTAGATCGACTGCCCTGGCACCTTCAGCAGCAAATCCGGCACCGAAAGAAACGCCGTATCCCCGGCCTCAAACCACAGCACCCCTTGATAAATTCGCTCCACGCCCTGGGCCATTAAGGCCTGGGTCGCCTCCGTCCCTTCCTGCCATTTGCCCTTGGAAAAACTCGGCCTGACATGACCTTCTTCGCCCAGAACAGCTTTGTGGTGTTGGGCACTGTCTTGGAACAATTTCAGGACGTAGTCACTGATCGCGTCCTTTCGCTCAGCCTTGCCATAGGTATCGAGGAAGACGCGACGGCTACATCGCTGATAATTCAGAAGCATCTCAGCCGTCAGCAACATGGATTCTCGCACCCTAGTGACTAGGGCCAGGTATTTTCTACCTATTTGTCAGTAGGCTTGCCCCTAGTTTAGTTCAGATTGCATAGAATCGGCGTTTTTTACCACACAAGATCGACCGAAATCGGCCCACCGGGTCTAAAGAAAATGTGATCATCCGGCTACCTTTTGACGCGATCGATATGCCGTACAATCAGTTTCGGCCAATCCTGATTTTAGGAAATTTTTATGAGTCTTGGATATGTTGCCCTCGTCCTCCATGCACATCTGCCCTTCGTTCGCCATCCGGAAAGCGACTATGTGCTAGAGGAAGAATGGCTGTACGAGGCGATTACCGAAACCTATGTACCGCTGCTCCAGGCCTTCGACGGCCTCAAACGGGATGGCATTGATTTCAAAATCACCATGAGTATGACGCCGCCCCTGGTGTCGATGCTGATGGATCCATTGCTTCAGGATCGCTACGATGAGCATTTGAGTCAGTTGGAGGAGTTGGCGGAGCGGGAGATCGATCGCCACGCCAAGAACAGCCATATGAAGTACCTGGCGGAGTACTACGCCCAGGAGTTCAATAAGGTTCGGAATACTTGGGAGGCCTGCGATCGTAATTTGATTGGCGAGTTTCGCAAGCACCTGGAATCCGGCAACCTGGAAATCATTACCTGCGGGGCCACCCATGGCTATATGCCCCTGATGAAGATGTATCCCCAGGCGGTCTGGGCGCAGATTCAGGTGGCCTGCGAGCACTATGAAGAAACCTTTGGCCGGGCGCCCAAGGGGATTTGGCTGCCGGAATGTGCCTACTACGAAGGCGTGGAGCGGATGCTGGCCGATGCGGGGCTGCGCTATTTCCTCACCGATGGCCATGGTATTTTGTACGCCCGTCCCCGTCCGCGCTTTGGCACCTATGCGCCGATCTTCACGGAGGCAGGGGTGGCGGCCTTTGGGCGGGACCATGAGTCTTCCCAGCAGGTCTGGTCTTCGGTGGTGGGCTATCCGGGGGCGCCGGAGTACCGGGAGTTTTACCGCGATCTGGGTTGGGATGCGGAGTATGAGTACATCAAGCCCTACATCATGCCCAACGGCCAGCGCAAAAACGTCGGTATCAAATACCACAAGATCACGGGCAAGGGCGTTGCGTCCAGTGATAAACAACTCTACGATCCCTACTGGGCAAAGGAGAAAGCCGCTGACCATGCGGGCAACTTCATGATCAACCGCCAGCAGCAGGTCGAGCATTTGCAGAATGTCATGGGCCGCAAGCCTTTGATTGTCTCGCCCTACGATGCCGAGCTGTTTGGGCATTGGTGGTACGAGGGGCCTTGGTTTGTGGACTATCTGTGTCGCAAGTCCTGGTACGACCAGAACACCTACGACATGACCCATCTGGCCGACTACCTGCGCACCAATCCCACCCAGCAGGTCTGCCGTCCGTCCCAGTCGAGCTGGGGCTACAAGGGGTTCCACGAGTATTGGCTGAACGAAACCAATGCCTGGGTCTATCCCCACCTGCACAAGATGGCAGAACGGATGATCGACCTTGCTCGCATGGACCCAGAGGATGAGCTGCAGGAACGGGCGCTGAATCAGGCGGCGCGGGAAGTG
Organism: Alkalinema sp. RU_4_3; assembly: GCA_012031975.1. Taxonomy (GTDB): domain Bacteria; phylum Cyanobacteriota; class Cyanobacteriia; order Leptolyngbyales; family Leptolyngbyaceae; genus JAAUSA01. The sequence goes on from JAAUSA010000083.1 coordinate 6,997, forward strand.
CTCCTGGCGCAGTCCTCGGATTGGGCGTTTATCATGCGCACCGGAACGATGGTGCCCTATGCGATCCGGCGGACCAAGTCCCACGTCCAGCGATTCACTAAACTCTATGAAGATTTGAAGGAAGGGAAGGTGGATTCTGGTTGGATAGAGAAGGTGGAGGCGATCGACAATATTTTCCCAAATATCGATTACCGAGTCTATCGCCCCCTCTAACCCGTCGTTTCTGAGTGAGACCGATGATCGATTTAGATGTGGTGATTGTGGGCGGCGGTTTAGCGGGCTGTCGGGCGGCCTTGGAAATTCTACGCCAGGACCCAAGTCTCAAAGTCGGCCTTGTGGCCAAAACTCACCCGATTCGATCGCACTCTGTAGCAGCCCAAGGCGGCATCGCCGCTGCGTTGCAAAACGTCGATACGGAAGATAGCTGGCAGGCCCATGCCTTTGATACGGTCAAGGGTGGGGATTACCTGTCGGATCAAGATGCCGTGGCTATTCTGACCCAGGAGGGGCCGGAGGTGGTGATCGATCTAGAGCGGTTGGGGGTTCTATTCTCGCGCCTGGAGGATGGTCGGATCGCCCAGCGGCCCTTCGGCGGTCATTCTCATCAGCGGACTTGCTATGCGGCGGATAAGACGGGCCATGCGATTTTGCATGAGTTGATCAGTCACCTGCTGGAGTCGGGGGTGCAGCTCTTCGACGAGTGGTACGTGATGCGGCTGATTTTCGAGGAGAACACCGCCCAGGGTGTGGTGATGTATCGGTTGACTGATGGGGCGATCGAAGTCGTCCGCGCTAAGGCTGTGATGTTTGCCACCGGGGGTTATGGACGGGTTTATAACACCACGTCGAATGACTATGCTTCCACAGGGGATGGTCTGGCGATGACGGCGGCGGTGGGATTGCCCCTGGAGGATATGGAGTTTGTGCAGTTCCATCCGACGGGGTTGTATCCGGTGGGGGTTTTGATCTCGGAGGCGGTGCGGGGAGAGGGGGCCTATTTAATTAATGCCCAGGGCGATCGCTTCATGGCCAACTATGCGCCGAGTCGGATGGAGCTGGCGCCTCGGGATATTACGTCACGGGCGATCGTCTGCGAAGTCATGGCGGGGCGGGGTGTAAACATCGATGGCAGTGCGGGTGGACCGTTTGTCCATTTGGATTTGCGGCATATGGGGAAGGAGAAGATTTTGAGTCGGGTGCCCTTTGCCTGGGAGGAGGCCCATCGTCTAGTGGGGATTGATGCGGTGTACGAGCCGATGCCAGTGAGGCCGACGGTGCATTATTCCATGGGGGGGATTCCGATTAATACGGATGGGCGGGTGCGATCGAGTGCCACAGGACTAACAGAGGGGTTTTTCGCCGCTGGAGAAGCCGCCTGTGTTTCGGTCCATGGGGCGAATCGGCTGGGGAGTAATTCGCTGCTGGAATGTGTGGTCTATGGGCGGCGTGTAGGGGCTTCGATCGCGCGCTATGTGCAGGATCGTGCCCTTCCTACTGTAGATGCGGTGGTTTATCTCCAGGAAGCGAGAGAGACGATTCAGGGACTGCTCGATCGCACCGGGGAATACCGGATCAATGAAATCCGTACGGCCTACCAGGACTGCATGACGGAGTATTGTGGGGTGTTTCGCACCGAGGAACGGATGCAGAGGGGCTTGCTGGAGCTGAAGGCGCTGCAGGAGAAGGCGGAGCGGATTCAGATGCAGGATCGGGGTCAGGTGTGGAATGCGGAATTGATCGAGGCGATGGAGCTGCGATCGCTGCTGCTCGTCGGAGAGGTGATCCTCACCTCGGCCTTGGCGCGGCAGGAGAGTCGGGGGTCCCATTATCGGGATGATTTTCCGGAGCGGGACGATCGGGATTTCCTGCACCATAGTTTGGTAAACATCGTGGAGGGCGCGGTGGTGCGATCGACGATGCCTGTGGTGATTGACATGTTTGAGCCGATGGAGCGCAAATATTAGGGGTTTTCCCTTAGGATGGATAGACTGTATTTGAGTTTCTGAGATGCCAAAGCAAATTCATCGGGTGGCGATCGTCGGGGGAACCCATGGGAATGAATTGACGGGGGTTTATCTCGCTAAAAAGTTTCTGGCAAACCCTGAATTGGTTGGGCGATCGAGTTTTGAAACGACGGTTTTGCTGGCGAATCCAGAGGCGATTCGGTTGAATCGGCGCTATGTCGATCGCGATTTAAATCGTTGTTTTGGTCAGGCGGATTTAGATAATGGAGTCGCTGGCTATGAGTATGGTTTGGCAAGGGGAATTGCGGCGGAGCTTGGGCCGAAGGATAGTCCTCGGGTGGATGTGATTTTCGATCTCCATAGCACGACGTCGAATATGGGATTGTCGATTATGCCGTCGAGTTATGACGGATTTAATTTCCAGTTTGCGGCCTATTTGATGACGCTATTTCCAGAGGTGCGAATTTGCTGTGGGATGCAGTGTAATCAGGATGCGCCGATGTTGCGATCGCTTTCGCCCCTTGGCTGCACGATCGAGGTGGGGGCAGTGGCCCAGGGCATTGTGGATGCGGACTTGATGGCGCGGACGGAGCGCATTGTGATGGGGGGGATTGGATTTTGTGGAGGGGTTTAATCTTGGTGTTTTGCCAGAGTTGCCGCAGACGGTGGTGGTGTATCAGGCGATCGCGTCCGTGGATTTTCCGCGTGATGCCCAGGGGGAATTAAGCGGGGCGATTCATCCGGCTTTGCAGGGTCGGGATTATCAGGCATTAAATCCGGGCGATCCAATGTTTGTGACGTTTGAGGGAGATGTGATTGCTTTTGAGGGCGATCGCACGGTCTATCCGGTGTTTGTGAATGAGGCAGCCTATTACGAGAAGGGTGTGGCGATGGTGTTGACGGAGCGGGTGAGTAGGGCGATCGGTTAATGTTCAGTCCATCCAAAATGATTTAATCCTTCCAGAATTCCAGCGGCGCAGTGGCCTTGGGCTAGATACTGGCGATCGCTTCCCTGACGCTTGTGCCATTGGAGCAATTCCGATCGGGCATTCCCAACGATAATTCCCATGGTGTTTTGGGTAAATAGGGCAATGTCATTCCCGGAGTCGCCACAGGCGATCGTCTCATCGGGTGAAAATCCTAGTTTTTCCCGCACATAGTTTAGGGCATTCCCTTTATTGGCCCGGACTGGAACAATATCCACATCGCGCTTGCTGCTATAGATAATCTGGGCTTTGAGGGATTGGGATTCGAGGTCCTCTGCTAGGCTGGTCAGGACCGATCCGGCGTTGGGGTGGAGGAAGAAGCTAATTTTATAGGGGTTTTGTTCGGCGGCGGGTTGTTTGACGAGGGCTGGGTAGCGATCGGTGGTCTGGCGGATGCGATCGATGGACCATTGGGAGTTGAGGTGTTTGCTCCAGGATTCGTCGAGTATGTCGTCAATGCGGATTTCGGTGCCGACGGAGGTTACGAGGATGTCGGGGGGGAGGAGCTTTTCTTCCTGGGCGAGGGTTTGGTAGGAGCGGTGGGATCGGCCTGTGCTGTAAACAAGTTTTACGCCCCTTTCGCGGGCGGCGAGTAGGGTTTGCTGGAGGGTTTCTAGGGCGGGCGATCGCCCACGTAGGTGTTATCTAGGTCTGTTACGAGTAAAAATCGCTGCATGCTGGTTCCTGGGGGTCGATCGCCTTTTCCTGTATATTATCAGCAGGATGCGCATCTTCGAATTAATCACTGATTGTTAATCGATCGATTTTCTTCTTACCCCATAAGAATTATGTTTAGCATTTCAATATCACACGGTTAAATTACGACTATTTAGCTATGGGTGGCTTTTTTGATGGTGTTCAATTGCTGTTCCATGGTCTCGATGAGCTGGGTGAATTCAGGGGTGAGATTGGCTTGGTCCGGGTTGCTGCGGAGGCGATCGCTCAATTCCTGAATTTTCTGGTTCAGGTGGCGGGCAATTTCTAGGGTGTCCCGGCTGAGGGTCTTGAGCTGCTGCTGCTGGTAGAACTTGAGGGCGGCGCCCCGCAGGACCTGGAGTGTGGCACTTTCTTCGGTATGGGCTGGGATGACCCGAAGACGCAGCAGAACGCGCTGCTTTTGGTATTGGCGCTCGATCTCGGCCTGCAAGGGCTCCGTCACTTGGTTGAGCGGCAGGTGCAACATCATTTTGAGCTGGCAAATCAAGTCCTGCAACAGATCTGGGGAAACATCAGAGATCACAGACTGGAGTACCCCATTTTCGCTCCAGAGAATCCGGCCCTGGGTCTGGGCACCGTCATCGGGATTATAGGCCTCAAAGTGGAGCCGTCCCACCCCACTGCTGAGGGCACGGTTGAGCAACTCTTGGAGCAATTCTGGGGCGGGTAGGTCGGGCAGATCGAGTAGGGGGCGATCGCTCAAGGGTGCATTGAGTTCGAGCTGGGGTAGGGCGCTGCCGGGGAAGGCCGAATCGTCAGGTGTCTGGGCTTCAATCGGAGCGATCGGGGGTTCGGCTGGGGGTTCGGCTGGGGCACTGGGGTCTTCGTCGATGATTAGGTAGGTGGGTTTGACCGTTTGGGGGACGACGGTGATGGGCTCTTCTGGGGCGATCGTCCAGTCGGTCAGGGCATCTTGCTCGTTGAGTACCAATGTCGGTCGCTGGTGCAGGGGATTGGGGTCCTCTGATTCCGGGAGTACCGTAAGGGAAGGGGTAGCGCTGTTGTTTTTCTGGGCTTGCTGGTGGGTGAGGAAGGCCGAGAGGAGGCTGTGGTGGGTTGGGGCGAGTATGGTCTGGGGGGCAAGGCTGTAGTTCATGTAGCCCAGCATGCGCTGGACGTATTCTAGGGCGGCTACATCGTCCAGGTTGACCATGGCGAGGGTGAGGCGATTCTCCTCTAGCCTAAGGGGCAGCACCTGGTGGTACAGACAGGCCTCGAAGGGGAGGATGCGATCGATCAGGTCAAAGACCTGCTGGGAATCAATGACAGCTTGGTCAAGCATGGCGGAGTCTGGGGACGGGGTCTGGTGGGTTGCTAGGGGGGATGCCATGGATTCACTGGAAGACTTAACGTCAGATGTCGTAGCTCTTCTATAGAGATCATAGTCGAGGAGGCGTTTTCCGGATAATCTTCCGAGAAACAGTTTGCCGGGGCCGACGCAGAATTTGGGCGATCGGGTTCTGAACTGTCACGCCTACCCTTGGGCCTATCTCCTCGGATAGATTCGCACCTATGATCACCATGATACGATCGCACGTACTTGTTTCCTGGATTTGCGCTATGGTTAAATCTACGGCTAAACCCCGTGCTGATGAGGATTCGCCTTGGAAGTTGGTGCTCAGAAAGTACTGTCGTGAGGCGATCGAGTTTTTCTTCCCTGATGTGGCCAAGGTGATCGATTGGACGCATCCGATCGAGTTTCTTGATACGGAGTTCCAGAAGATTACGCCGGATGCGGAGATTGGGCGACGGTTTGCGGACCAGTTGGTTAAGGTTCGCAGATTAGTTAGCCGCTTGGATTTGTTGGAGGATCGATCGTGTCATCGGATGGTCAGACAGGTGATCGGCTTGTCCATTTGTCTGGGCGGTGATTAGTAGATTGACGAGTCCGTTGAAGGTGCCTTCGACGTAGGGGTGGTCTTGGGGAAGGCGATCGAGGAAGACTTTGAGGGCTTTGTGGTAGAGGGTTTCGGCTTCGGGATAGCGATCGAATTGGGTGTAGAGTCCGGCTAAGTTATTATACCAAACGGCAACATCTGGGTGATCTTCTCCAAGATATTGGATGCCGATCGCCAAGGCTCTGAGGTAGAGGGGTTCAGCGGCATCGTAACGACCCATCGATCGATATAAACCAGCCAAGTTATTCAAACTGGTTCCGGTGTCCGGATGATCCGGGCCTAACTGCTTTTCTCTGATCGCCAAGGCCATCTCAGACCATTCTTCTCCGGATTTGAATATTCCTTGAGCGTAATAAAATAGACTTAGCCCCGTTGCCACCGAAGCCATCGGCACCCCAAAAGCCTCCACCGAAGGAATTTCCCAGCTCATTGAGTAGATATCGTCCTCTACACATCCTAGAGAGAGAATTCCGGTAAGTTGTTCCTACTTTACACAGAATTTACATTTTCCTACACTGACGATCAAAACCCCTACCTAAGTTTCTCCATCCAGGCATTAGTTCCCTTCGCCCACAGCCAATAGCTGCTCCACCCAAGCTTGATCGGCAGGTTCTAGATTCGGTGGTGGCAGCGGTTGCCCATAGTCTATCCGCTGATGGTACCTTGATCGCCCGTATACCCCCGCAAAAACAGCTTGTAAATCGATCGCAAGCTCTGGCTCTTCCTCCGTCAGGGGAATAGGAACTGTAGGAAAACTATCCCTGACTGTAAAACTATGGGTGAAGGTTCGTTCTACAGTTGTGACTCGATCGCCCATTCAACTAGCCGATTAGTCAGCCGCTTGGATTTGATAGAAAGTGCGATCGCCCGATCACAAGCGCCTCAAAGCTGCTGTCCCAAATACTTCAAAATCTGTGCTACCCGATCGAGATCATCGCCGCGATCGATCGCCAATAAATCAGATAGCAGATAACTTGGCTTCTCACCCTTCGTCAATTGAACAAATCGAAACTCACTTCCATTTGTCACAAGCCCTGCCACCGAAGTCTGAGTCGAAGGACTTGCTAACATGTAGGTCAGCACCTGTGGCAGTGCTGCTTTTAGCGAATACTCAGCCCGCTTTGCCTCGATCGTCACCACCCAAATTCGCCCCTCAAACACCAATAGATCAATCAATCCCCTCACCAGTAATCCCTCATCTTCTGTTACCAATTCCACCTTCTTCTCCGCCGTAATCCGAAACGGCGGTAGAAAAAAACCAGCAATCCGCAGTAAAGGCGACAGTACAACCATCTTGACGATCGGTTCCAACACTTCTTGAGTAGACAAATGCCGAAACTCTATCTTCACTTCGGCAAGTATGGATCGATCGATCGCACTCAAATCCGGCAGTACCAAGCTCCCCTCTGCAAAAAGCTTTCCAGTTGGTGCCTGTACCAACCCAAAGTCTTCCTCTAGCTGGGCCAGGGTGATTTCCTTTGCCTGTAAGGTTTGAGTCATGGGGTATATTCCTATGCGATCGCTCCTACTATTATAGCTTGTCTGTTGTGCTTGCCTGGAGCAGAGCCTCCACAGACCAGCAATTCCAAATTCAACAATTCTCCCGCAAAAAATTTGTCACTGCGCTCCCGGCCCACCCGCGAATGGAATGATTCTGTTGGCGAACTCAATTTGGGTTCTACTCGACGATCGTATGGCCCACCTGGGATTTTAATCCCAGGCTAACAACTCAAACCCGTTGAAACGGGTTAAATCCCTGAATGATAGGCATTACAGGGGGTTCGATCGTCATGCTGAGCTCTTCCAACCTGCTTTAGCTGGTTTCAGCTATTAGCCTCGGGTTTTAACCCAAGGCGGGGCAGCAGCGCAGTGGGGGATTCGCCAACAGAATCCTTCAGTCGCGGGGCAGGGCGGGAGCGCAGTGGTTGAATTTGGAATTGCTGACTATAAGCTAAGCTTCTTGTACTTCTATCCTAACAAGGTATCATAGCAACAGCTTTCTCACCGGATCGATCCCATGCCTGTTCGCGAGACTTTGATTGGTTACTATCGCAAGATTAGGGTCCTACTCTATCGCATCGGGGCAAAACTCCGCCCGAGTCACCGATCGCACCAAAAACTCGCCCAAGCCTACGTTCTGCAAGGTAACTGGCGCGCGCCATCAAGCACCTCGAACAGGCCAAACAGCTCAACCCGCGCGATCCCTGGATCTACAAAACCCTCGCCGACGCCCAGATCAGCAAAGGCGACGCCAGCAACGCCCTGATCACCATCGAACAGGCGATCGCCCTCGACGATCAAGCCGCCTGGTTCTACCACAGCCAAGCCAAAGCCCACCTTGCCCTGGAAAACTGGCCAGGGGCGATCGCCGCCTGTCAAAAAGCCGTAGACCTCGATCCCCAGGAAGTCTGGTTCCAATACGGCCTCGGCGAAGCGCAATTCAAGACAGGCGACTGGGAAGCCGCCATGGCACCCCTGCGAAAAGCCATCGAGCTAGACAGCCTATTTCCCTGGTCCTACTATTTACTGGGAGAAGCCCTAGTGAGCCTCGATCGCGTAGAAGAAGCGATCGCCCTATACGAAAAAATCGTCAACAAACGCCCAGATATTATGTATCTGCGCCATTGTTTGCGCTATGCCCAACGACTAAGAGAACAGGAACAGCGCATCCAAGATTATGTTATAACGGCGCAAACAACAAAGGGTGACAAACGCCGAGTTCTCATGCTCGCACCCTATCCGACCTATCCACCCAAAACAGGTGCGATCACCCGGATGTTCTACGAAATGAAAAACCTCGGCGAACGATTCGATCTCGCCGTCGTTTGTTTCCTGTTCACCAAAGAAGACCACGACCTCGAAGACCAACTCAGCCAATACTGCAACTTTCCCCTGACCATCTACCTTGGCGACACCCTGCCTCCTGACGACACCACCCCCCAACTGGTTCAGCGCTACAGCAGCCATCGCATGACCAAACTGTTAAGCGCGATCGCCCCCGCCAACTTTGACATCGTGATCTCCGACTTCATCTACATGGCCCAATACCGATCGCTTTTCCCAAACGCCTTCCACGTCCTCGCCGAACACAACATCGAATCCGAACTGCTCCGTAGCTGTGCCCAAGCTAACCAAGACGAAGCCAAGCTAAAACAACTCGCCCAACAGCGCGACACCATCAAAGACTTCAAGGAATCCGCCCACCAGGCCGACCTCCTGGCTGCCTACGAACAGCAAAACTGGCCCCACTATCCCCTACGCTTCACCGTCAGCGACCTCGATCGCCAGCACCTGACAAATCACGCTCCCCAAGGCACCACCCTGACCGTCCCCAACGGCGTAGACACCAGCACCATCCAACCCTTCCCCGACAACCCCCTGCCGCGCATCCTATTCATCGGCACCATGAGCTATTACCCCAATATCGACGGAGCCACCTACTTCGCCGAAGAAATTCTCCCGCTGATCTGGGAACAGGACCCCCAGATCGAATTCTGGATCGCCGGAGCCCAACCCCCCGAAGCCATCACCGACCTCGCCAATCACCCCAAAATCAAAGTGATCGCCAACCCCGAAGATATGACCGCCGTCGCCCGCCAATGCTGCATGACCGTTGTCCCCCTGCGCATCGGCAGCGGCACCCGGATCAAAATCCTCCAATCCCTAGCCATGGGCCTGCCGATCGTCTCCACCCCCCTCGGCTGCGAAGGCCTCAACATCATCGACGGCGATCACCTCCTCGTTCGCGACAATCCCCAATCCTTCGCCGACGCCACCCTAAAAATCCTCAAAACGCCATCCCTCAGGGAATCCCTAAGAAACCAAGGACGGCGTTTGGTAGAAGAGCAATACGACTGGAATCAGATTTTCCAGACTGCGATCGACCAGATGCTAGAAATCAAAGCCAGCCAGCCACAAACCCCCTAAAAATCAAAGGTCATATTCGCTGGCAATGCTTCCCTCGCCGCCAAAAACCCCCAGGTGTACATCGTCGGCGCGATCGACTCATGGATCGTAAACTCATTGGTCAAGGGCGAAATATGCAGATCGTAGAAATTCTCCACCAGCGGCGTCGCCTGGGCCTCGATCCCGACTAACTTCCGCAACTCATCAAACAACCAATAGTCCGGGGCTAGCTGGGCATCCTTTGGCCCGTAGACTGTAATGCCTGGAGGTGCCTTCTGTCCACTCACCCGCTGATCCACCACAAAGGGATTCTCGATCGCCCTGGTCCCGATACCCGTTGTATAGGAGAGATTATCGGGATTTGCCCCCAAAGAGAACTGCGTACCCAGCACCGCCGAGTTGAGATAGTCCCCATCCTGGGTCAGGTAATAGGCCCGCAGAACCGTCTGGCCCTTCACCGATCCCAAACTGTTCCCAGTGCTCAACGGAAAGTATTGATTGTCATCCTTGAGCCATTTAAAGGAATTCACCGAACCCTGGCCCATGGTTTCATTGGCCTTTTCTAGGAAAGCATTACGGGCATTACGCTGGACACGGGTATCGACGAGGTCTCGAGGCATGCGGGCATATAGGAAAGCAGCATCGCGCTGATCGCGCACATTATTCTCCTTGATTACCGCCGACGAATCACTAAACCCCGTCGTCTCCAAAAATACCTGATTAAACCGCTGATCCTGCGTCAATCGATAGAGCTCCAGCGCCGCCAAATTCCGCTTATCTTGGATCTCAAACATCGATGCATCCTTCTCATTGCGAGCCAGTTCCCGCTCTGCATAATCAAAGGCTCGAATGGCACTTTCGCGATAGGTATTGGCCAAGCCCGCATCCAAACCTTCTAAGTTAAAGGCTAGCTGGGCGGCACCACTGGCATAGATATAGCTAGACCAGGGATCCGGTGCATAGACATACATCGGATAGCTATCGGTCCAACTCGTCTCCCCATATTTCGGATCGTTGAGGGGATGCACGCCCCCGCGAATCCCACCGTCTTCCGTCTGTAATTGGCGATAGAAATCTAACCCCCAGATCGCTTCATCGATCACATCGGGCAAATTGTTATTGGATTCAGGAATATTTAAAGAGAAATTCCTGTAATAGTCCGGGAACAATTCATACAATTCCAGTAGATTGCGGCTAGCATCCACATGCTGTATCCGACGATCCCAATCCCCCGCATCAAAATAGCCACCGACAATGCCTGTCATGGGCCGATCGCTATTCCCATTATTCGCAAAATACTCAAACACATTGACATCCCCTAACCCCATATCCCCATCCAATAGCCGGAGATCCGACTGATACATGACAAACCCGTCATCCGGGGAGAAGGCCCTAGGTCTTGTGTAGTCCGAATAGGGGGCTTCAATGCCAATCCCGGCCCGCTGGTGATAGAGTCCACGGGCGGAAGTATAGAAATTATTCTGCCAAGGATTCCCCTCAATGGCAAAACTAGTAGGCGATCGGCCAATGCCCTCGACCTCAATGTAATAGGTGCCCGCCTGCTTAAAACTGGAAAAATTCATCTGATAGACATCAGTGCCCGTATAATTCCGGCCTCGGTAGTCCTCCGAAGCATCTTTCCGACCCGATAGAACCGTGCGACCCTCATAGACAGGGGTATTACTGGCATTATCCACCAGCCAGTAGCGCATTCCCTCTTCGTAGCTAAGTCCCCCACCTTGCTCTCCCATCCAAGTCGAAAGATAGGCCACCTTCCCCGGATCGTCCGGTCGCCAACCCGTCTGGGATACATGGATCGCTTCACTGGCGACCTGACTGGGGCTATAGGTGAAATTCAAGGTGCCAAGCCCCGAACCATTGGTGGTAATTTCATAGGTCTGACCGGGCTGGAGGGACTGGGATAGCTGGAAATAGAAGGTGTGGTCTAGGGAAAAATCTAAACTATAAAATCCGCTCGCGGCATCAGTGGGTTTGGTTTTGCGGAAAACTTGGGTGGGGGTTTGGCCATCGGCGAAGTTGCCGTCGCCAGGGGAGAAAATGCGTACGTTCTCCTGGCTTTCGCTCCAACTCACGCCGAAATTGTCATTGACGAAGGTATCCGTCGTAAAGATGAGATCGTTATTTTTGCCAACTAAATAACCCAGGAAACCATCCGTTCCATTGGAGGAACTACTGCGCATCACGTAGGAGCGACCATAGCGATCGTTCAAAATCTGGTCCGAAGCATCGGCAAAATAGGGAATCTGCTGGCCTGGAATGACCTGGTTGACATCAACCTGAAGGGCTAAGACATCCGATCGAACGGCATACACTTTGGTTTGAAGCATTAGTTCTAGGGGGATGAGTGTTTAAAGAAGACAAGCGACCACATCGAACACGACGCTCGATTGTTAGCAGTCAGCACTTGACCGAACTTGACCGATATTGTTGGTAGTTCCATAGCATCCCGAATCAGGAGTAGTATGCCTAGAGACCTCTACGAGGCCGTTGCATATCCCCTCTATGTATCAGATTCTAACAACTTCTTTTGTCTTGTATCTCCTACGGAAGATAGATATTTGCAGACAGAGAAATCTACCTTTTAGCAGGTTGTTCCCCGTCGCAAGGGGGAATTAGGACTTTATTTTGTGAGTTTTCTTTGCTGAAGGTTTAGAGGTTTTGGTCGCTGGCTTTTTAGCCGCTGTCTTCGAGGCGGGTTTGGTTGTCGGGGGGGCGTCAAGGGCGATCGTGCCAAATTTGGGTGACCAGAACCCCTCACGACCTTCAAAATAGGCAACTTCCCGGCACTTTTCCTTGCGGTTGTCAAAAATCGAACAGCGCAGCATGGTTTTGGTCTGCTTTTCCTTGGTGTAGCTATAGCGCTCTAGCAATGCCCCACAAACTGGGCAGGGATGGTTTGTAAAGGCATTGGGATCGACGGGGCGATCGCTATAGGGCTGCTCGTATTGCTTGGTTTTGGGGTTCCAGAATTGGACGGCGGCGCAGTCGGGGTCGGGGCATTTGAGGAAGTGATCGGCCTTGAGTTTGGTGGATTTGGAGGGGACCTTGGCCATTTTTTGCTGGCATTTGGGGCAGTGGGTGCGGGTAAGTTCGAGGTTTTTCTGGGGGAATGGGGCGGTGGTTTTGGGAGCGGTGGTTTTGACGGTGGTCTGGAAGGTGGGGGACTGGAGGGCTTGCT
>JAAUSA010000315.1 GCA_012031975.1 Alkalinema sp. RU_4_3
AAGATCTGTTAAGCCAAAGTACGCCCGATGAATTACAGGTGCCGGGAGTTATCCGCGCCATTGGCGAAGGTTTGTTGCAGTAGACGCCCGAGTCCCGCCTGAACCATCGGCACATCCGTCACCACCGTGGTCCGGGCGGCTAAGGCGGCGGCGCCAGAGGCGAGGGCGGTCTCAGAAAAGCGCAGCAGAGACTTGTATTCAAAATCAGCCGTTGCATAGATAACACGACGCACCAGTTCGTACTCGGCGGGTGAAAATGTATGGGAGCCCACTTCGCTATCGATGATCGCAAGGCTCTGGGCGTCGGAAATGTGCCATTCCATGTAACTAATTACTCATAACCCAGGTTAGATATAGGCTAGATCAGGGATACTTGTCTCCCAATCTCCAGCCCTGTCAATCATACCCAATTCCTCTGTTCTGTGCTGGTAATCGCGCCCGCATGTTTGATTTCCTCGACTTAGATTTTTTGAGCTATGAATCAATTTTTACTCAATATCAAACCCCTGGGAGCCGATGTGCCCTTTCCTTGCTACTACGTCAGTAGCACCGCCCCCATCAATATCGAAGGCGATCTGCCCAAACCCACGGACAAACCCACGGGCGAACCCACGGATCCCAATCGCTACATCCAAGAAATCAGCCAGTTCCTCCAGCAAAACGCCGACCAGGCAGAAGTGCTGGTCCTGATCCATGGCTACAACAATGGCTCCAGCTTCGTCGAATGGACCTACCGCGAAGCCTGCAAATTAATCGCCCAGCAGCACAAAGACATTCCCAAGGGACTCGTCATCCTCGGCTATCGCTGGCCCTCGGAGGAAATTGCTGGCCCGGACTCCAAGGATCTCAAAGCCAACCTAGGGATCGCCTGGAAGGCCCTACCCAAGGTCGTCAAAGGGACTGCCCAACTGGCCATCGGCCTCCTACTGACCAGCTTCGTCGGCGGTGCCCTCAGCGGTGCCTTCGTGCTATGGCAATCCGGCTGGTGGCTCGGCGCATCGGCGTTTTTTAGCGCCCTCGCGGTCCTGGCCATGGTGATCGCCACCCCCATCTTGACCCTCGTGGCCCTGCGAGTATCCGTCTACTTCCGCGACAGCTTCCGGGCCAACGCCTACGGCGTCGCCGATCTCGTCGAACTGATCCGCCAACTCGACAATGCCATGGTCCGCAGCACCCCCGGCCAAACCCTCACCGAACAAACCACCCACCTCAAACAAAACCGCATTCGCCTCTCCTTCATGGGCCACAGCATGGGCAGTTTCGTCGTCACCAATGCCGTGCGGATTCTGTCCGATGTCTTCGATACGCGATCGATCGGCGATCTCAACCTCCACTCCTGCAAGGCCCAACCCAGCAGTGCGATCGGCAATGCCTTTTGCCTGGGCCGTCTGGTCCTAGTCGCCCCCGACATCCCGGCAGAAACCCTCATCTCCGGACGGGGCAACGTGCTGCGCACCTCCCTGCGCCGCTTTGAAGAAGCCTATCTGTTCTCCAACGAGGGCGACATGGCCCTCCAGCTCGCCTCCACCACCGCCAACTACTTCAGCTTCCCCGCCCGCACCCGCGACGCGGGCTACCGCCTGGGCACCGTCACCGTCCGCCGCCGTGCCTTTGCCGAGGACGAATGGGAGCAATTGATGCCCCGCGAACAATACGGCATGGTCAACCTGCGGCCCGACGGCAGCCTAATCACCGAGCAACCCTTCCTGAGCTACCTCTTCGGCAGTGGCAAAAAATCCCTCCAGGAACGCCAGACCGAAGTGGGTTTAATGGGCCAACAGCAATCTATTGCCGAACTCTTCACCTACTTCGACTGCACCAACTACCGCGAAACCATCACCGATCCTCAAACAGGCAAACCCGTCTCCAAAGGCATCGTCAGCCTAGCCACGGGCAAAGCCAGCCTCAGCTTCTGGGACTTCTGCGCCCTGATCTGGAGTTTTGCACGCGGTAAACTCGATCCCCACGGCGGCTACATCTTTACCCAAGAGGCCAAACTCAGCAAGTACCTCATCTATGGCCTCAGCACCATGGGCCTCAAGGGCCTAATCAACCAAGAAAAACAACAGCCAAAATTTGCCGCCATCCTCCAACAGATGGCCGAAACCCATGGCCACCTCAGCCAAACCCAACAGGAGCACCTCGCCTTGAATCTGCTGTTCTCCCAACGCTGCCAAGACCAGGGCATCCAGATTCTGCTGGCCCCGGAACGCTACCAGGCCGACATTTTGGGAGAAGACTGCGATCGCCGCAACTACTAGACATCCAGCCTAAAACCGATCCCTTACCCAGTCCTGCAACAGCGGATTGACCACCTCTGGCGCCTCATCCTGGGGACAATGCCCCAACCCCGCTAAGACCTCAAACTGCTCCACCGCTGGAAACTGCGAAAAAAGCGATCGCCCCATCTCCACGGGCTCCCAAGGATCCATCTCCCCCCAGAGCACCAGGGCCGGACATTGGAGTTTTGGCAACAGATCCTCCGGCAGTGGCCCAAAGGAATAGCGTGTAAAGGCCAAAAACACATCAGCAGCACCCCTATCCGCCGCCGGAGCCAGCAGATAATTGACCAGCTCATCGGTCACCGCTTCATGGCGTTTATAAGCCTGCTTCAAGATGTTCCTAACGGCCTTAGGGTTCGCCAACCGCTGGAAGAACCAATGGCCGATCGCCCGATTCTCCAGCACAGCCTGCAAAATCGGTGCACCCAATCGCTTGTAAAACGGCTGTTCCGCCTGCTTGCGCTCATGCAACAGCCGCAGGGAACAGTTCAGCATCGCGACGCCCGTGACTAGCTGCGGCGCCATCACCGCCGCCTGCATCGCCACAATACAGCCGATCGAATTGCCCACTAAAATCGCCGGGCCGCCCACCACCTCACGGCAGAAATCCACCACCTGCTGCCCCCAGGTCTCAAACAAATAGTCCACCTCCTCCCCCGGCGTCGGTTTCGCCGAGGCGCCAAACCCCAACAGATCGATCGCAAACACATTGCCCACGTCAGCCAGGGCCGGAATATTTTTGCGCCAATGATAAAGAGAAGCCCCAAAGCCGTGAATCAGCACGATCGCCGGAGCTGCGGTTTGATCCGGGGCTTGCCCTGAAATCCCTTGACGCACATAGGCCGTGGACCACCCCCGCCAGACAAAGCTTTGGATCGGTTCAAACGTAGAAACAGCAGCATCAAAGCCCATGGCACAACTCAGAAGATTTAGCTTTCTAGTCTAAGGCTTCCTCGGGAAATATGTCGAAATGTAACGGCTTCCCCCGTACAGACCATCAAGCGTCTCTAAAGTTACTGTGAGTACTCTAGGCAGCAATAAATTCCCTAGGCTAAACTGTTCCCAGGGTAATCGGTGCAATTATGCAATACCCTTAAAGGCAATCCCACTATAGACACTTGGCTATGGAATCCGTTGGTACCGCGATTGGCAGCTATGCCCCTGATTTTGAACTTCCTGGCGTGGACGGCGAAGTTCATCACCTAGCCAGATATTTGGAGCGATATAAGGCCGTTGGCGTGGTGTTCATGTGCAACCATTGCCCCTATGTCGGCTATTACCTCGATCGCCTCAAGCAAGTCCAAACAGACTTCCAGGCCCAGGGCTTCACCCTAATTGGCATCAATCCCAATGACGCCGAGCAATATCCCGCCGATGGGTTTGAACCCATGAAGGCCTTTGCGACCGAAAAGGACCTCAACTTCCCCTACCTGCGAGATGTCACCCAGGATGTGGCCCAGACCTTCGGTGCCGCCAAGACCCCGCAGATTTTCCTGCTCAACCAGCAGGGCAAGCTTTGCTACGTCGGGGCCATCGACGACAATGCCCAGGACCCCGGCGCGATCAAGCAGCAATACCTCAGGGGGGCGATCGATCAAGTTCTCCAGGGCCAAGCGCCTAGCCCCGCCAGCACCGAACCCGTAGGCTGCTCTGTCAAGTGGCGGCAGTAGCCAAACCTCTACCTTTGAACCTATGGCCAAGGTTGCCGCCTGCTGCTATGGTATGTGGGACAACCTGAAATCCACGAGTTCCAAGCATGGGAGCAACGTACAAGCGGGTGCTGCTAAAAATTAGCGGCGAAGCATTGATGGGAGACCTCGCCTACGGCATTGACCCGGCGGTGGTCGATAGTATTGCAGCGGAAGTAGCGGATGTGGTTGCTTCGGGGGTGCAGGTGGCGATCGTTGTCGGGGGCGGCAATATTTTCCGAGGGGTCCAGGGTGCCGCCTCGGGCATGGAGCGGGCCACCGCCGATTACATCGGCATGATCGCCACCGTAATGAATGCCATTACACTCCAGGACTCCCTAGAACGCGCGGTGTTCAGACCAGGGTCCAGACGGCGATCGCCATGCAGGAATTGGCCGAGCCCTACATCCGTCG
>JAAUSA010000316.1 GCA_012031975.1 Alkalinema sp. RU_4_3
TACCACTTCCAGCTGACACTACATATCCTGCACCTGGCGCTTCAGTTGGCCAATCTCATCCAGTAAATCCAGCACAAACGGATCGTCGATCGCATCAAACTGCGATCGCTGCCTGCCATGGAATTGAGCATCTAAGGGAAAAGGATAGTACTGAGTCATGCCTGGCGCTCGTGATCGATCAAACCTTCGCGATGCCCTACCCCTCAGAATACCCAGTCCCCCTACAAAACTACGCCAAGATCAGACAAAGCTCCTCATGGAGCCGCGCCACCGCAGGCACCCGATCGATCACCATACAGTAGCGATCGATCGTGGCCTCTTCCCCCTCCGTCTCCAGCAAAACCACCGCCGCCTGCAAAAAATCCTGGGCCTGACCGATCGTAATCACCGGATCCTTCTGGGCCACCGCCTCATCCACTGCCACAATCCACTGGGTCATCGGCTGCAGCCAGCCAAACCACTCATGGTTCATCACCAAATTAAAAAACTCTAAATTAGAGGCCACCCGACCATGCTGCCGCTCATAGGCATCCCGCTCGGCGTCAAGCAGGGCCTTATGCAACCGCAAAACCTGCAGCCTGGCCTGCTTCAAACGCTGAATATCCTCCAAATCGGCAAAGTTAATGTCCATAACGGCTCACCAGAGTTTCTTCCTCCAGTTTAGTCTGAGCCGCGCCCTAGGAGAAAACCGCTGAGCTTCGCCAAGGGTGGTTCGATCGCCGCTGATCGATGGCAATGGACCGGTGGACCACCGTGACGATCGCCAGTTGGACAAATATCTGACTGCCCAGGACGACTATCCAACTATGCCGCCGCACAAGGTCGAAAACAGTAGATTTATTCATCAACTTCATCCCTCATAGACCAACATCAAGGTTTAATCCACCACCCAGTCCGAGAGTGCCGATTGCCCCAACCATCCACCACGGCACAAACTACAACCACATTGCTCAGCTAGAGGCGGCTGCCCACCTTGCCGACTAACGGACTCAACGCGATCACTTCCAGCAAGCTGATGGGAGAGTCCCCCAGGGCTACTTGGAATTAGGACCGCTGGCGTCACGCCTAGATTGGTAGCAGCCTGGATCGGTAAAGCGACCCAGCCAGCCATGGGGTAATAGGCATAATCTCGACTCCCTATCCTTACCCGAGGACCATCATCCGGTAGGCATGTAAAACAGCCTTCCGATTGCGGTACAGAATCATAGTAGTTGCGAAGGCGTAGCCTGCCATCCCTCCCAAGAAGGATAATTAGGTCCCGACCTTCCTGCTGGGCCAACAATGTGGCGGAATCGTAACCTTCGAGAATCACTAGATCATTGCGATCGCCCAAATGGATCACATCATTGCCAGAGACCTGACCCTGGCGATAGCCCATGAAGGTATTGGCGGCCTGGTTGGCGTAGATCTCGTCATCGCCCTTGGAGCCAATCACCCGTTCAAAGATTGTCTCTCCCGCGATCGTTGTCCCATAGTCCGGTAGGTTATAGGTCTGGCCATCGACGGCGCTATTGTAGGTTTGGGACTGGTAGGCGGTGCGGTAGGTGATGATGCCACCGGGCCGCAGATCGATGCGTTGGGCCGTGGACCATTGGAGCTGGGAGAAGTCGAGGGTGTCGAGACCTGCGCTGTCGAAAATCGATCGCTTCACGAACTGGGTGGGATTGCCAATGGTTTGCAGGGCCTGGCCTTGACTGTCTAAGATATCGTAGCTGGCGACGGAGTTAAACCGATAGGTCGTGTCTCCAGATGCCGTATCCCGCTTGCCATAGAGGTATTGCAGGGCTGCCACATCGTAGACCATCGGCGTGACGGGGTTGGAGCCCCCGCCGTTGTAGCTCATGATCGTGTTGCCAATATGGTCCAGGTTGGCATCGAGGTAGGGGGGCTCCGGCAGGACGCCGCTGATGTTGTAGCGGCCAGGGTGTTTGAGGCCTAGGGCGTGGAGGGTTTCGTGGAGGAGGGTACGGTAGCCATAGCTGCCGGGGACGCCGGAGAAGCTATTGAGTCTGTCGCGATCGAAGCGCTGACTCAGATGCACATCCCCACCGCTGCCCGCTCCCGGATAGTAGGCATAGGCATAGAAGGGGCCGTCGGAGCCGATGGAGTAGAGATAGCGCAGGGCACCTGGGTTGACAGAGGTGTCGGGCACCTCGACGAATTCAACAGCCAGGTAATTCTCTAGGCCCGCCAGCATATCGCGCACGTTGAACTTAATCTCTTCGCTGAGGGGAGCCGCCACCTCCGAGGTGCCATAGGGGCCGCTGCGGGCGTCGTAGAAGCTATAGGTGATCACACCGCCATTCTTGCTGGTGTCCCAGTGGAACACCTCTTCATTGAGCAGGGCATCTATTGCACCATTGTTTGAGGGTCGTCCTCTTCGGGCGATCGGATCCTGGGGCCGAGTATCCCAGAGGTCTGCCTCCAGGCGATCGCGGCCAAAGCGATCCTGGGGCCTGAGCATCGCATTTAGGGAACCCGCTTCGCTACCCAATCCCGAGAAGCCGAAGCCCGTATCTGGGATTACGGTTCGGCCACTTTCGGCATCGTAGTAGGACCTGACCGTCACTTGGCCCAGGCCTGTGTTGTCAAACAGTGCCGTAGAGCCCGTAATCACGTAGATGCCATTGGTTCTGGCTTCCGTGGGGGCATTGAGGGGATCAATGCGCGCGCCCACGCTGTAGCGATCGCTCTCGGCGATCACCGTGCCACTGTAGCTATCGGCCTGGAGACCCTGGCCATTATAGTAATAGGTGTAGTCAAACCGACTGAAGCTGGGTCCAGCGAGGGACTGGGGGGGACATAAAGGAAGCTAGGGGACACAAGACCAAAAGAACTATCCACCGTCAAACTCCCGTATCTGTTAAAAAATGAGTTGCATGCTTTTGTTAGAAAATTGAAGGCACCCCTACCAATCGCCAAGCAATATGCTTAGCTTCTAGATCATAGGAAAATTTGGGATTTTACTCCAGGAAAGTTATTAAATGAAAGCAAAATTTTTCCAGGGTCTCAACCTGTTTTTGACCCTCAACCTGTTTTTTGTGCTGTTTAGTTTTCTTTGGCTGGCGGCGGCGGTCCTCGGCAAATCCGCCCAGATTGACCTGGGGCTAGACCTCTGGATGAGCCTTTGGATGAGCGTTTTCCAGCCTTCGATCGGAATTCTCATGGCCGGGGCGCTCGTCAGTGGTCTGAGCAGTTGGGTGACCAAAAAGCTAGCGGATCGCCAGCAAAACTCCAGCGGTATTCTTTAGACGCAGCAATTCTGAATTCAACAATCCTCTCACAGAAGCCTTTTCGCGATCGCCCTGGCCCGCCCCGCGACTGGAAGTGCGGGCTAACACCATGAAAGTCCCTTCAGGACTGGGGTTTGGAGGCTGTCTTATTGGGGCTATTCCCCCGAGAAAGAGCGATCAATTACAGTCCTGAAGGGACTTCCAACTCTAGCCCGCACTTCCAGTCGCGGGGCGGGCCAGAGCGCAGTGGGCGAATTTGGAATTGCTGCTTTAGACGATCGCCCCGATCGCCCCACCAATCTCCCCATACTTGTACTGAAACCCCTGCTCCACAAGACGTCTTGGCAAAACCTGCTGACCTTCAAGGACCACCTTTGCCCCATCACCCAGCAGCAGATCCAGAGCAAAGGCAGGCACAGGTAGCCAGGAAGGCCGATTCAGAGCCTTCCCGAGGGTTGCACAAACCTCATCCATCCGCACAGGATTGGGGGCCGTGGCATTGTAGGTGCCCTGCATCTGGCTATCCGTCAGCCCCGCCACAATCAAATTGACCAAATCCTCAATATGGATCCAGGAAAACCACTGTTTCCCCGTCCCGATCGGCCCCCCCGCAAACATCCGAAAGGGCGTCAACATCTTGCCCAAGGCCCCGCCATCCCCCAGCACAATGCCGATTCGCAACGTGACTAATCGCACTGTAACCGCCTGCGCCGCCGATTCCCAGGCTTGGCAGACCTCGGCCAGGAAGTCATCGCCCGTTTAGAAGCGCGTGGCCATGTGAACCGCAAGCTCGTGGGCCTCCTGCTCACCGGCACAGCATGCCCCGCGACCGGTGCCACCATTGTTGCTGCACAGCGCGATGTTGGCTGGATTACGAGTGTCACATATTCTCCGGCGCGACAGCAAAACATTGCCTTGGGGTACGTGCGCCGCGAAGTCTGGGACCCAGGGACAGCCTTAGAGATTGTGTCGCAGGAGACAACGATTGGCGCCACGGTTGTAGAGCTTCCCTTTTATCCGACATAAAGCGCATTTCTCGTGACAGTGCGCTGCGAGGGGCGAAGATTTCACCATCCGACGACAATGACTGGCTATTGAGGAGATGACGCATGAGTTATGATCAGGCAGCGGTTCGCGCCTT
>JAAUSA010000317.1 GCA_012031975.1 Alkalinema sp. RU_4_3
GCGTCGTCTTCTACAAAAAGCACCCCACCTTCAACGTCCGCATGATGATCCAAATGACCTGGTTCCACCGCCTCCTCTGGGGCACCCTCTCCCTCGGCGGACGCCTCAACGAACGCACCATGGCTCCCCTCCTCCAATGGCTGATCGATCGCAATCAACCCCAACTCGCCCTCGAAGCCGCCCGCATCTTCCTTAACTGGTACAACGTACTCGGCGTCTATGAAGCCTATTCAGAGACCCATTTAAAACCCTAAAAATACTGATCAGATCACCAATCAAAAGTGATTTCGGACACATTGAATGATTTTTAGGCCTCAGTACACCCGGCTCTATTCCCGACCCAGTAATTCCGTCCGGAAAAAAGTTCCATGAAAATCATCACTTCATCTAATCTAGAAAATTCTCTAAATTTACCGAGATAAACTTCATCGATAAATCACACATACCCACTGTCAATACCTAGGAAACCTAGACTATAGTTGAGCTTAAAGGAATTCGTGTTTTGGTCTCTTAGATAGATCGCACCATGGAACACCCTTAGGTTTGCCTCAATCTACCTCAGCTTCTCGATCCGCCAATCACCTAACGGCCCCCCAAAGGTCCAGTCTAAGATGATTTCATTTTATTCAGGGTTAAGCTCCGCCAACTTCAATTTATACGATAGGTTTTAGTCGGAGAATACTTACAGTTATGCTAGACCATGGTAGCTTCTTACGATCGAGCACCGTTGCCTTCAAAGGCCGTCAATCTTCCAGCATGGATTCTCGCGCGCCCATAGTTCTACAAAACCCACTGCCCCAAGCCGTGACCTGTATTTCGGTCGTTTGTGCGGCTGACGAAGGGTATGTCATGCCCCTGGCGACGATGGTATGTTCCCTTGTCGAGCAACTTTCTGCCGACTGCAAGCTACGCCTGTTCGTCATCGATGGCGGCATCACCCCCAGCAGCCGCGAGAAGCTCTGCGCCACCATCGATCCCCGGCGGGCCACCCTTGAATGGATCACCCCCTCTCAGGAGCTAATCCAAAGAGTCAGCCATCTCAAGACCTCTGGACATATTGGCATTTCCGCCTACTATCGCATTCTCATTCCAGAATTACTGCCCCAGGATATTGAAAAAGTTCTCTACCTCGATTGCGATATCATCATCCGAGGTAACCTGCGTGCATTATGGAACCAAGAAATTGAAGACAACTACCTCCTCGCCGTCCAAGATATGGGTGTCAAAACCGTCTCATCCAAAGACGGTCTCCTGAATTACCAAACCCTTGGCTTCGAACCCACCCAAAAATACTTTAATTCCGGCGTTCTGCTCCTAAACCTGCCCAAATGGCGATCGACCAACCTCGCCTGGCGCACCATCGAATACATCGAAAACAACCGCCAATTCATCCGCTTCCACGACCAAGACGGCCTCAACGCCATGATCGGTGGGTCTTGGGGCGAAATGCATCCCATGTGGAACCAGACCCCCGACATCTACCGCAACTGGCGCAACTGGGAAGAGAGCATCCTCTCCGAGGAAATCTACAACACAACCCGCTACGCCCCAAAAATTATCCACTTCGCCTCCTCTGAAAAACCCTGGAACACCTTCATCCACCCCAACCGCGACCTCTTCTACCACTACCTTGACAAACCCCCTGGTCCGGCTGGCGTTTCACCTGGTGGCAAGCCTGCCAGCGCCGCAGCAAACGCGTCCTGCGCAAACTAGCCAACCAATTGCGATAATTTCTTAAATTGAAATTATCAATTACACAAAACTTCTAGGAAGGGCGATCGCCCTCCCTAGAAGTTTTTCATATTCCTCAGCATTCACAATATAGGCCCCAAACCTTTCCAAATGGGGATTCATCATCTGCGCATCAAAAATCTCAAACCGCGCCTGCCTCAGATGCTCCACCAGCATCACCATCGCCGCCTTCGACCCCTCCGGAATCCTAAAAAACATCGACTCCCCAATAAATACCCCCCCAATCGCAATCCCCAAAATCCCCCCCGCCAACCGATCGCCCTGCCAAGTCTCAAAACTATGGGCCCACCCCGCCCGGTTCAGCTCAAAATATAGCCCCTTCAGCTCCTCCGAAATCCAAGTCTCCTCTCGATCCGAGCAGCCCTCCACCACCTGTCCAAACGCCGAATTAATCCGCACCTCAAACCTTCCCTGGTTCAGCACCCGCCGCAGCGACTTCGGATAGCGAAACCGATCATCCAGCGGAATCAGCGTCCGCTGGCGACTACTATACCAGCCCAAATCCTCTCCATCTTCCCCCGCCATCAGGAAATAGCCTTGACTATAAGCCTGAATCACCATGCCAATATCAAACGCCATAACCCCCCGAACCCCAGACCCTTAAAAAAGTTTTACAATAGCCCCCAGCCCTCACCACCAATATAAAGCATGGAAGGACCCAGGCCCAGAACCAGAGCCCCCCTCAAATCTAGCGTTATAGTTTTAGAAATGGTTTTTCTGTGACGAGCCCATGCCCAACGATCGCATCCCCCCCATTCCCCCCATCACCCTCCCCCCCGCCGTTGAGCCCGAACAGGAAGCCGACTGGCTTCGCTCGTCCCTCCTCTCCTGGCTCAACGCCGAATACCTTCCCGAAGCCGTCAACATCGAGATCGCCCAGCGCGCCTCCCAAATCTACAAGCGCCACCGCATGGAAGGCGAAAACGACCTCGGCGAACTCGTCATCGCCCTGATCACCGAGCTCCGCAGCTTCGACTTCTCCAAGAGCTTCTTCGGCGAATTCGCCATCGCCAACGCCGTCAGCGACCTCCTCCTCGACAGCCTCGGCATCGACCACTGCTGCGGCCAATAGCCACCCTACCGCCGACTCAGCGCACTCAACGGCAGCACCCGTTTCACCTCATCCACCGTCGTCAGCCCCGCCGTCACCTTCGCTATAGCCGCACTCCGAAACGAAGCAAACCCCGACTCCGTCAGATACCGCTGCAAATCCGGCACCGTCCCGTTATAAATCAGCTCCCGCACCCGATCGTCCACATTCAGCAGCTCAATCACCGCCTCCCGTCCCAAATACCCCGAATGAAAACACCGGGCACAGCCCTTCCCTTTCCGCCAGTTATCCGGCTTCGCCTGCTCCCGACTTAGCCCCAACACCTTCAAATCCTCCGCCGTCGGTTCATGGTGCTCACCGCAGTGGGGACAAACCCGCCGCACCAGCCGCTGCGCCACCACCCCCAGCAACGCATCACTAATTAACCCCGGATCCGGCCCAATATCCTTCAGACGCGGAATCGCCCCAATAGCATCATTCGTATGCAGCGTCGTCAGCACCAAATGCCCCGTCAGCGCCGCCCGCACCGCCGTCTCCGCCGTCTCATGGTCCCGCACCTCACCCATCATAATCACATCCGGATCCTGCCGCAAAATTGCCCTGAGTCCCGCCGCAAAGGTCATCCCCGCCGCCTCATTCACCGGCGTCTGCGTAATCCCCGGCAGCAAGTACTCCACCGGATCCTCCACCGTCACAATATTCACCGAATCCTTGGCGATCGCCTGAAGACTCGTATACAGCGTACTGGTCTTCCCCGACCCCGTCGGACCCGTTAAGATCACTAGACCCTGGGGCTGACTCAGCCAATGCTCATAGATCGCCCTTGTCTCATCACAGAAACCCACATCCGCGATCGTACCGTGGGAATTCTGCTGCCGCAGCAACCGCAGCACCGCCTTCTCCCCCATCTCGCCTTTATTCCCACTCACGCAAGGCAACGTACTCACCCGCAGATCCAGGCCCTCCTGCTGCTGCTCCGAATTCATATAATTCTCCCCAATTCTGCCATCCTGGGGCCTACGGCTATCCGCAATATCCATATCGCACATCACCTTCAGCGACACAATCACCTTCCGACTCACCTCCACCGGCAAGGTCGTGACATGCCGCAAAATCCCATCAATCCGATAACGTACCCGTAAACCCTCCGGGGTAGGCTCCAAATGAATATCACTAGCGCGGTTTCGCAAAGCCGTTGAAATAATTGCTTTTAGACGATCGATTTGATTATCACTCTCCGCCAGCCGCAGCTCCGCCGTCTCCGTAATATTTTCCTGAACAATCTCCCCCGTCAGCGGATCAACATGCTGTGACCCCTGCATCTGGCCCCCGGAGACATCCCGCTTCCGTACCCAGGCCCGATAGCTCGCCTCACTAATCCGGACCACCTTCACGGCCATCCCGAGCCGTTCCTTCAACAGTGCCAGCAATTCCGGCTCCATCACCACCGGACAGCCCAAATAATAGCAATTCTGCCACAGTAGCAACGGCACCAAATGCAAAAACTCCGATCGCTGATCCCGCAATTGTTTAAAAAACTGGCCACAGA
>JAAUSA010000318.1 GCA_012031975.1 Alkalinema sp. RU_4_3
TCAAACACATTTTTCAGCGCCTAACCCTTGACCTTCATGGCTATGAGCGATTTGGGCCAACTTTGAACAAGGCCTAATATAGCTAAACCCATATCTAGTGCCTCTCACGGGAGATCCGGTAGAGCCACTTTTCGGCTCTAGCCACAGTCCAGCCCCATTATTTTGCGCAATCTCACAATACTGCAAATCCGCATGGGAATTCTCTACTAGCCAAATACCGCCACCATTGTGGGACTCAATCAATACCTTCTCAAGCCGTAGCCGACAATCCCCGGACACCTTGATTCCCCAGCCTAACCCCTCACGAATTTTACTGCGACAAATCTCGACATTAGACTGATCCAACACAGCCACGTTCGGCCAACCATTATTGAACACCTCACAATCTTTGATCATGCCCTGGCTCCCATCCCGCAGACAGATCCCATTGTGCTGATGCTGATAAACCTGCGTCTCCTGAATCAGAAAGTTCACCACGGACTTCACGAGAATGCCAACTTCACCTGTATCAAAAACTTGACATTGATCAATGACAGCCCGATCGGCGTGATCAAGAAAAATGCCGCTTCCCAAGGTGCTATGCACCTGGCAACGATGCAGCATTAAAGAACTCTGTACACCGGAAAAGATCCCACATTCTTCAGTATTCCGAATCTCACAATCATTCAATTCCACGCAAGTTGATGCGTCTTGGTGAATCGCCTTCTTCCCCTGCTCCACCACACAATCACGCATCACCAACTGCGTCTGAGAATGACAAACCTGAATCGCCAGACCACGACCACCCTGCACCGTACATTTTTGTAGCGATAGTTTGCCGCGCCGGACCGTTAGCGTCGCCGTTATTGGTTCAGACAACAAACTTTGCCTCATCATCAAATTTTGCAAGATGACTTCATCGCATTCACAGATAACATGCCCAACGATTTCCACTTGTTCCAAATCGCCGTCATCACCAATAATCATCAGCGCCCGCTCAATACAAATATCTTCATCATACCGTCCAGGTCGGATCACAATCAGGCAACCATCACAGGCTTGGCTGATCGCATCGGCAATACTTGTGTAATCACCGCGATTTTGTCGATCGACGATGAGTATTTTCGATCGTTGGGGTGAGGTCAGGCCCGGTAGTGCTAGAGCGGCTGTTTTCATGGGAATATCAGATTACTCAATTTCAAGAATCTTCCTACAATCGCACTTCACCCCTCTCCCTAAACCAATGTGAGGTTAATCTCACGTTTTTCTGGTAGGTTTTCCGGTTTGACTGCTCAGAGACGCTATGTAGCTATTTTTTCGGAAATATTGATAATCTTACCATCTGATTCCAGAGGGTACTCACAGGACTACGGACAGTTTCCAAAGTTGTGAGATTTTACTCACACTGTTCAAACTGCGTCACGAATCAATCTATAAAAATAGGGCAAGTTTCAACCGCCAAGCGTGGGAGCAGAAGTTGGAATAGTCGTGATGATGCATATGACTGCCATACGAAGAAAGATAGGTCCAATATCAACACGAAGCAGGGAGCTGGTAAATCATGAAAATATTCAATTCTGGGCAACGTCGATCGGCAGGATTGATCTTTGGGGCGATCGGATTGTTGCTGACGTTTTTGTTGCATTGGGGCGCACCTCAGTCGGTGCAGGCCCAGGTGGCAGGCGAAAAGCTATTTGGGGTACATGAGTTTAATATTGGGGCACAGGCGAGTGGCTTACCCGATCGTACTGTCTTGATGAAACAGGTTGGAGCCAAGATAGTGCGGCTGCCGATTTCCTGGCACTTGGTGGAAGGGGCTGGAAAAGGCCAAACGCCGCAATGGCTTTTGGATATTTTAGATGCGGATATCACGGCGGCTGAGCGCAATGGCCTGAAGGTGATTGTCGAAATGGCCTATAGTCCTTGCTGGGCTTCTTCAGCGCCCAATAAGCGTTGTAGTGATCCCAATTACAATGACTACATCACCTATCCACCCACGAATCCAAACGACTATGGTGATGCCCTAGCAAGGCTAGTGCAACGCTACAAAAATCGGGTGTACGCTTGGGAAATTTGGAATGAGCCAAATCTTGTTCAGAACTGGAAACCTTTAGCAGCTCGTCCCGCTGCCCAGAATGACCTTTACAACTCGTTTGTAGATTTGGCGGGGGCAAGGCGTTATGCGGAACTGGTAAAGGCGACCTATCCCAAGGTGAAGGCGGCATCTCCTACGGCCACGGTGTTAGTCGGGGCGATCGCAGGAGGCGACGTAGACTATCTCAATGCGATGTATGCAGCAGGGGTGAAAGGTTCGTTTGATGCGCTGTCGATGCATCCCTATGCTGCCCCCTATCCAGTGGCATCAAGTGATCCCCGCTATGGCAAAGAATATGGCCCGGATGAATGTTTCCCCAGTTCTGATCCCAAGACGGCAAAGTTTTGGTGTGTGAAGGCGGGGGTGGAGAATATTCGGCAGGCGATGTTGGCCAAGGGAGACGATAAGCCAATTTGGTTGACGGAGTTTGGGTTTAGTAGTACGGCGGTGTGGAATGGTTCTGGGCCTCAGGGGCAGGCGGATAATCTACGCAAAGCAGTGCAGCTAATCAAGGGCTGGAACTTTGTCCCGGTAGCTTGTTGGTATCAGTTGATCGATCGTTATGCCGCAGACGATCGGGAAGGCCGATTTGGGCTATTTACGACAGCTTTGGGAGCCAAGCCAGCGGCGACGGCGTTTCGGGAGGCGATCGGGCAGTCGGGAAGCGGATTGAGCAAGCCTGTGCTGCTGTCGCCGAAGGGGACGATCGCGACGACGCGCCCGATTTATCGTTGGCAGCCTGTAGCAGGGGCAACTCAGTATTTTATCTGGGTGAATCAATATGGCAGTAATCCCCAGGTTCCTGGCAAGGTGCAGATGACGGTGACTCCGAGTCAAGCGAGTTGTACGGCGACGGAATGCCGTTTTCAGCCGACGACGACGTTGGTGAAGGGGGGAGCGGAATGGTGGGTGACGGCGATCGGTGCGAATGGTGCTAGGGCGGAAAGTCCTGGACAATATTTCATCATGCAGTGATTGGTGGGATAGGCCGTGGGAAATAGGGCGATCGGGGTGGAATGACCCGTCGATCGCTCTATTTTCATTCTAGAGAGATTTCTATTCTGGCAGATTGTGTTGGGTGGCTCTGTGAGGTTGGAGTGACCTATGTGAGAGAAATCTTACAAATTTCTTTTTTGAATATTGGGTCTGGTATAAGTTAATGAGTGGGTGGCAGGAGTCATCTACTGTCTGTTCCCAAGGAGAAGATCTACCGATGCTAGGCAAGCAAGGCCCCCCACAAAATAAGGAAGCGTTTGATGTGATGTATGAGCAACTGACTCCACGCAATAAAGAGATTTTATGGCATTTTTTGGATGGCCATGATGATCAGGAGATTGCGAAGATAATTTTTGGGACAAGCGCTAATGTGAAATTTCATATAAGTCGGGTAGCTCGGATTTTTGGTCTGGTGGAAGAGGGAGTGAGGGTCTCTCATCGCAAAGATATTGTGGATTTATTCATGCAGTATCGCCCAAGTATGGTGAGTGAGAAGGTGAGAATATGGGCGGGCTATCAGCCACAAGCACAACTCAAAAGTAGTCCTGCGGTGGTGCCCGATCTGCCTGGTCGTCCGATCGCATTAGAGTCACCATTTTATTTGCAGCCGGATTTGGCCGATCTCTGCTATGAGGAGGTACTTCGACCAGGGCGATTGATTCGGATTCGGGCACCGCAGATGTTTGGGAAGACTTCGTTGCTCTATCGAATTTTGAGTGTGGCTCAGAAGAAAGGCTATCGGACAATTAGCTTGAATCTACGGGATGACATGGATACGGCAGCGAAGGAGAGTTTGGGGACATTTCTAACGTGGTTTTGTCAGGTGATTATGACTCATTTGAAGTTGCCGATCGCAACCCTTCCTAAAGATAAGACGGGATGTACGGATTATTTTGAGGACAAGATACTGCCAGAAATTGATGGGCCGTTGGTAATCGCGCTGGATGATGTGGAGGTGTTGTTTGATTATCCTGACATTGCTCAGGAATTCTTTGCGATGTTGCGCGGTTGGCATGAGAAGTCTAAGGATCCGGGAGTGGGGGAACTTTGGGATAAGTTGCGTTTGATTATTGTGCATTCTACGGATGCTTACATTAAATTTGATCAAGCTCAATCGCCATTTAATAATGTTGGTCATGTTGCACGGCTAGAACCTTGCTAGTTCTCCATAGTTTTGAGTGAAACAGGCTTACCAGTATTTCTACCATTCATAGAACTGGCGATAAGCAGGTTTTTCAACCAGTGGTCGTGGTATCGCATGCCATTAAGATCCTCAAACGG
>JAAUSA010000084.1 GCA_012031975.1 Alkalinema sp. RU_4_3
GCGCATAAACCGCACGGATTTCTTCTCGACTCATGCTCGTTGGCGGTGTTTGTTGAGGCAAAGGGCTCTCCTGTCTTATGAATCTTTATGACTTTACTCTACTCATTCATAAGAACTGGATTCTTTTTCATTTTCTTAAGCCTGAGTAGTTACCCCGAACCTCAAAAGCAACCCCCCGCACCGATCATCCCAGTCGTTGAAGTATTACAACCGTGATCGGTCATCCCCGCAGAAATTACCCAAGTTATCGCAAACGTTCCACCCAGCGAAGCCCTGGCCTAAATCGATGCCTGGGTCAAGCTAGAATACCAAGACCGCGATAAACAACGCATCCAACAGATTGAACTCGACAGAATTGCCCAAGAAAATGAAAAAATCAAAGAAAAACAACCGCGCATCTGAAAAGAAAGACGATCGCGCCACAACCCAGAAAAACCTACGCTGGGGACTTGGCATTTTCCTAGCGGTATTCATCGCCTCCCTCAGCTATGGCTACGCCAGAAACGACAGCGAAGTACCCAAGACAATTCTGACGCTAGGTGCTGGATTGCTAGGAGGCACTGGAATCAAAGAAGGATTACTCAAAGGCAAGGAATCGCGCAAAGAAGATGACGCAAAATAGAGATTATTATCACCTTTCTGACCAATGGAAAACTTCGATCGCATCGCCATCATGACAGCCGGAGGCGCATTCCTCGGAGCCGCCCTTGTCCAATTCTTCGGCGGCGGCCCCACCCAACTGCTCGGCGCATTCCTCGGAGCCATCTTCGGCCTCCTCTCCGGCCTCTACGTCAGCCGCTAATTCCCCCGATCGATCAAAATCCCCCGCAACCCCGCCGATCGCGCCGCCCGATAATCCTCCGACAAACTATCCCCCACATGCCAAGCCTGAAGCGCCAGACATTGGTGCTTCCGCAACGCCACCTCAAAAATACCCCCTTCTGGCTTCGCCACCCCCACCTCCGTCGAAATCGTCACCGTACTAAAATACTGCGCCAAATCCAACGCCTCCAGCACCCGATACAGCCTTGAATCAAAATTAGAAATAATCCCCAGATCCATCCCCGCCGATCGCAACCCCTCCAGCGTCGAAACCGTATCCCCATACAACTCCCAAGGCTCATGGGTCGCAAAATGCTCAAACAACTCCGCAAAAACGGATCAAAATCCTCAAACTGCATTAACACCCCAGCGCGATCGAACGTCTCGATCGCCACCCTACGCCACCAATCCCACTCCAACCTCGGAATATCTGCCCCCTGAGCCCCCGGAAATGCCGGCGACCCCACCTCCCGAAACACCTGCCCAAAGGCCCAATCCAGCGCATTCGCCGACACCTCCACCCCGTAGCCAGCAGCAATCTCCCCATACACCTTGCCCACAGTACCCCGTACCCCGAACAAAGTCCCCACCGCATCAAAGAAAATCACCGCTGGCTTCTGCATAGCTGAAAACAAGAGAGAACAACCTCCAGTTTACCGCCTTAGCAGCACCCGACTGCGGGGACCGATCGGACGCTGAGGCGACCCCTGCAACACCAGCCGATTCGGATCGAACTGTGCAGGCACCTGGAAAATCGAAGTTTCAGATGGGATAGGGGGTTCAGCGATCGGCGTCCCACCACCACCCGAAACACCACCACCACCCGAACTACCACCACCCGGCGGCACCGTCCCCGGCGGCAGCGCCGTCACACCCGCAGGCACCGTAATCGTCAGCTTCACAGGCATCGCCTGCACAAAATAGGACTTCACCGTCGGCGTCGGCACAATTTGAGGCGTCGCCTTGAAATTGTAATAGGACTTGAAATCAAACACCGTCGGACTCGTCCCCCCATTCGCATCGCTATAGCGCGGCCCCTGCCCCTTAATCCGAAACGTCCCCTGATACTGGTTCCCCGTCGTCGGATCGATCGCCGTCCCCTGGTAATCGCCCTGCACCACAAACTCATCCTGCACATTTCCCCACAAACGCACAGGTCGATCGTTATTAAACCGCTGCACCGCATTCAAACCGCCATCTAAGGCCGGAGACACCAGCTTGCCATCCTCCGACACCACCGGAATCCCCCGGAAATCCACATAGTATCTTCCTCTGGCATCCACTCCCACCAAATTGGGATTCACCACCTGCGCATCAAATAGCAATTCCCCATTGCGGAAATATCGCCCCTGGGCATCGGTATCCACCCGCGTCGTTCCTTGATTGAAGGTCGGATTCTTGTTCGGCGTCGTCACTGTCCCCGATACCACCCCCGTACTTTTAATCGTCACCTGGGCACTTGCAGGTAGGGCGATCGTCCCACTCAAAAATACTGCCAAAAAGCACCATTTCATGATCTGTTCTCCAAAACAAATAAACAACGTGAACATACCCGATGTTGGATCAAAAATTACAACGCGGACAACCTTTTCTTGATGATTAAGGGTTTGAGTTTGAACTTGTAGGCGCAACGCATAATTGGGTGTTTTCCCCATGGGCTTGTATTCTACCATGGTAGACAAATGCATCGAAAGCGTCAACTATGAAGCGGGACTATGTAGCACGGTCTAGAGGGGTAAGGCGATTCTTAGAAATATTTCTACCGACTGCGCTGCTAAATCGTCCGTGCATAGATAATTCTGTTGTCGAACTCTCCACTGCGCTGCTGCCCCGTCTGGGGTTAAAACCCAAGCCCACTTGCCCAAAGATACCCTTCTCATCCATCAACTGGTGGTCAGTATAGACTATGCCCACGCTTGGATTGTTGTCTAGTAATGCCATGGTGCGATCGATCGCCATCATCCCCAGGACATCATCACTGTCGATCCAGCCTACGCATTCTCCCCTAGCCAAGGCATGGGCAGCTGCCAAAGCAGGGCTCTCCCTTGATGGGCAAAGGGACCTTCGGCATTGATTCTTCCCTCTCATCCTCTGAAGTCTGATACAAGTCTTCTAGGCGATATCAGGAAGATTTACCTTCAAAGGCTCGACCGCCTGACTCAGGTAGTGTTCTCAGCACTCTCTTGCTAAATTCTTTGATTAATATAAAAATAAGACATTGTAAGTGTTATTGATGATAGTCTGAATGTCTGCATCTGAGATTTTGCCTGCCTTGGGCACGAAATTAGGTGCGAAAACTACCTGTTAAGCATGATTAAGTTACCTAGCCCTTTCTATGTTCACACCAACATTTAAGGATTGATGGATTATGGCGACCAAATATGCATATGTTTCTCCTGGGGTAATTAATGTTGAGGATGGTGCTGGCAAGGTAACGCAGTTGACATTTACGGCCAAGGGTGAGCTGTCGAGTATTCAGGATCCGCTGAATCGACTGACGACGTTTACCTATGATGCGAATGGCTACTTGAGTCAGATTACGGCACCGGGGAATACGATCTATAAGTATGGCTATGATGCACAGGGGAGAGTTTTGAGTCAGACTGATCCCCTGAATCAGGTGGTGAGTTTTACCTATGCGGGGAACAATCAGTCGCCTGTGACGGTGAAGGATCAGAAGGGGAATGTGATGACCTATGGCTATGATGCCAGTGGAAATCTGACGGGGATCACTTACGGGACGAGTCAGTCGGAGACGTTTACCTATGATGCGTCGGGGCGGTTGACGAAGGCGATCGAGCGTAGTGGAGATACGTTTGACTATGCCTATGACACGGCGGGACGGCTGGCACGGAAGACGTTTAAGGATGGCACCTATGAAGCCTATACCTACGATGCGAAGGGGAATTTGGCGACGGTGCGGGATGTGCGCGCTGGCGTGACGACGATGAGTTATGACACGCTCGATCGCTTGACGAAGATTGTGTATCCAGGTGGACGGTTTTTGGAGTATGCCTATGATTCGATCGGGCGGCGATCGCAGATGAAGGATCAAGCTGGGTTTACGACGAATTATCGCTATGATAGTGCGGGGCGATTAGCAGAGTTGCAGGATGCCAGTGGAGCTAGTGTTGTTGCTTATAGGTATGATGGAGCGGGGCGATTGACCCAGGAGACGAATGGGAACGGAACTTATACGACCTATGCCTATGATAATGCGGGGCAGTTGTTGAAGATTACGAATTTTAAGGCGGACAGTTCGGTTAATTCGTTTTCTGAATATACCTATGATGCTTTGGGGCGTCAGTGGACGGCAAGGTCAGGGGATGGAACTTGGACTTATAGCTATGATGCGACGGGACAGTTGACGCGATCGGTGTTTGCTTCGACGAATGCGAGTATTGCGAATCAGGATTTGCAGTATGTGTATGATGCGGTGGGGAATCGGATTCGGACGATCGAGAATGGGGTAACCAAGGACTATACGACGAATAGTCTGAATCAGTATACGCAGGTGGGTTCGGCGATCTATAGTTATGACCTGGATGGGAATTTAACGGAGGTTGTGGATGGAGCGCGGACTTGGACTTATACCTACAATGCGGAGAATCGGTTGACCAAAGCGGTGACGCCTGAGGGGACGTTTGAGTCTGTGTATGATGCCTTGGGCAATCGGGTTGCGAGTATTGCCAATGGGGTGCGATCGGATTATTTGGTTGATCCGTTTGGATGGGGAAATGTTGTTGGGGAGTATAGTGGTAGTAGTGTAATTACAAACTATACCCATGGCATTGGACTAGTGGGGCGTTTTAGTGGTAGTGATGCTGCTTATTACGACTTTGATTCAATTGGTTCAGCTATAGGGTTAACTAATTCATCAGGTACTTATGTTAATCGCTATAGCTATCGCCCTTTTGGTGAAAACCTGATTGCAACAGAATTAATTCCTAACTCCTTTGAGTTTTCTGGTCAGTGGGGTTTGATGAATGAAGCAAATGGACTTGACTTTGTAAGAGCACGCTATCAAATGCCATCCATTGGACGCTTTATGAGCAATGATCCCATTGGTCAAGCCGGTGGCATCAATTTATATACCTATGCTGCCAACAATCCTGTTACCTTGACTGATCCTGACGGTCAATCACCGCTTGCAATAGCAGGAGCAGCAATTGGCGGGATATATGGATTGGTCTCTTACGCAGTAAGCAATTCTCCAAAAGATTGGAGTGTTCGAGGTGGCTTTGGTGCTGCTGCAGGAGGGGCATTATATGGCGGGGTTATTGGCGCTACTGCTGGATGGAGCTTGTTAGCAGGTATTCTTACTACAAGTGCGGCAGGAGCTTCTGGCAATGCATTAGCTTACACAATTGAACACTTTGGGGAAGGGTCTTTTAGCTATGAGGACTTACTGAAAACAACGTCATCAGGAGCCGCGACAGGGTGGCTCCCTTGGCGCCTCCCTGGTGGGATTCAGAAATATTGGTTTAGAACACCTCCACTTCGTAATACATTTTTAGGCTGGAATCAAAATGGGAAAGCTCTTTGGAAGGGTTTAGGGATTAGTTCTATTATTTCATATCTGTGGAATCAGGCAATACAAACAATTTCTCCATTGGTACTTGATCTGGATGGAGATGGTATTGAATTAATAGCTTTAAAACACTCTCAAGTCATGTTTGATCTTGATGCTGATGGATTTGCTGAGCATACAGGTTGGGTAAATTCTCATGATGGACTATTGACATTAGACAGAAATAATAATGGTCAAATTGATGATATTACGGAACTTTTTGGCAATGCGACAACTGATGGGTTCATCATCTTAAAGCAACTGGATAGTAATAATGATAATATCATTGACCAACGTGATACTCAGTTTGCCAATCTACGAATTTGGAAAGATATTGACAGTGATGGATTCACGGATTTTGGTGAACTGCAAAATTTGGCGACGTGGAAGATTAATTCCATTAACTTGAACTACAAGGCGACAAATTTTACCAACGAAGGGAATCGAATCAGCAGCACGAGTACTTATACACAATCTGATGGTAGCACTCGTCAAATTGTGGATGTATGGTTCACTCTTGATCAAATGAATACTGTCTATAGCAGGGATTTTGACCCTAAGATTGAAACACTCTTTTTGCCAACCCTACGAGGCTATGGCCAACTTCCTGATTTATATATTTCGATGAGTCAAGACCCAGTTCTCTTGGGTATGATGCGAAATTTTGTGCAGTTGCCAGTTAGTGATTACCAGCAATTACAAACCCAAGCCATTACACAAGTTGAAGCCCTGCTCTATCGGTGGGCTGGAGTAGAAACGATCGCTACCAATAGCCGTGGCAGCTACTTCGATGCTCGAAAACTTACCTTTCTTGAAAAATTTACAGGCGAAGCCTACGTTCAGAGAGTTCAGGGCTCAAATCCTGGACCTCAAGCCGCTAAAAAATTACAAAGTTTGTGGGATGGCCTATTGCGAGAAACTTTAGGACGTTTAATTGTGCAAGGCCCAATGCGTAACTTGTTTATAGATGTTAGCTATGATTTGAATGGCGATTCATTAGAGAGTAGCTCTTCACTTTCTAGTACCTTAGATCGACTTCGTGCCAATGCCCCCACTGATCTCAGTCAAGCTACGTTCTACTGGAATCTCGCAATTATTGGGCTAGATGCCTTTGAAGGCTCCTTTGGATTAGCCCCAGAAGTATTCAACTCTCAAATTGAACAAACCTTAACTCAAGTAGGATTTTCAGGCTTGCTAACCGCATTTCGACAGCCAGATTTTCTCCAGGCATTCGCCGGAATTATATTTGGCACAGCTGATAATGACATCCTAAATGGCACAGCTGGGAACGATCGCATCAATAGTGGAGCAGGCGACGATGTAATTTCTGGAAATGCTGGAAATGATATCTTATATGGCGGCCCTGGCAACGATCGTGTCAGTGGCAACGATGGAGATGATATTATCTATGCAGGCCTGGGAGATGACACTGTCGATGGTGGCGCAGGCAACGATATTCTTGACCTTGATTTATCCTGGTCAACCACAAGCCTAGTCATTGCTAACCCACTCAAAGGTGGAATTCTTCCTGGCATTGCTTCTGCCACTAATTTTGAACTACTGCGATTAACGACTGGCAGTGGTAGCGATCGCATCACACAAGCAAGTTTAGTCAATGGAACAGTGATGCGTAGCGATGAAGTTTTTAATGGTGGCGCTGGCGATGACACTCTCGATGCAGGTTTAGGATTAAATGATGAGATTCATGGTGGTTCTGGAACTGACTTGATGCTCTTAGACTATTCTATCGGTGATACAGGGGAAGAACTTGAATTCCAAATTTCCAGTAGTGATGCTAATGGCGCATCAGGTAGCGTAGGTCGCACTATCACCAGAAGCCGTGATTGGCTGGATTCGATTAGTTTTACTGGGATCGAGCAGTTTAATGTCACAGGAACTCGCAATAATGACAAAATTTCAGTCTGGATTGGTAACGATGTAATCAATGGAGGTGATGGCGATGACGAAATTGATGGGGGTGGTGGAGAGGATAATATTAACGCGGGGAATGGGAATGATGTCGTCACAGTCCGAAGCGATCGCTTCAATGTAGATGGTGGCAGTGGCAATGATATTTTGCGTCTAAATCTTTCAGCACAAAATATTGGAGTTGATTTTACAGTTACTTCTACAGGGCTCTCAGGGGGAATTGCTGCCATAGTCAAGAACTTTGAATACGTTTCAATTATTGGCAGTCAGGATAAGGATATAATCAATCTATCTGCACTATCTTATAACTCTTGGGTGCAAGGCAATCGTGGGAATGATATTTTGAGCACAGGTGCAGGCGAAGATCGCTTAGATGGTGGAGATGGAGATGATATTCTCCGGGCAGGTGCAGGAGACGATCGGGGCGCGAATCGATTTATTGCAGCTGAAGATGATTATGATATTTCAGGACTCTACGGCGGCAATGGGAATGATCAACTATTCGGTGAAGCAGGTAATGACAATCTGTTTGGCGGTGCAGGTGATGACATCCTCAATGGTGGGGATGGCGAGGATTATTTAGAAGATGTTCTAGGCAATAACCAGTTCATTGGTGGGCTCGGAAATGACTTTGTGAAGGCAAGCTTGGCTTATCTTAGCACTGATATTGTTTTGAACTATATTAATTCATCGTCCGGTGCAACTATTAGCAATAACTCCTTTAAAGAAGTAGAAGGCTTCTATCTAGTTGTCGGCAATGGTAATGACAGTATCAATATTTCAGCAGCAACTTCTAACAGTTGGATTATTGCAGGTCTAGGCAATGACATTATTATTACTGGTCGGGGACGCGATCGATTAGAAGGTGGAGATGGCGATGACCGCCTAGAAGGTGGAGATGGGGATGATGGGGGATCCGTAAGAATCGGCATTTTAGGCAGTGGAAACTCCTTTTCTGAAGATGCAGGTCTTTATGGCGGTAATGGGAATGACACATTATT
The DNA here is from genome assembly GCA_012031975.1 of Alkalinema sp. RU_4_3. Lineage (GTDB taxonomy): Bacteria > Cyanobacteriota > Cyanobacteriia > Leptolyngbyales > Leptolyngbyaceae > JAAUSA01. Next base: position 8,323 of record JAAUSA010000084.1, read on the forward strand.
AGGTGGTCTTGGTAAAGATGACTTGTTTGGTGAGAACGGCAGCGATCTCCTAAAAGGTGGTGATGATGATGATCAATTAGATGGGGGTATTGGGAATGATCAACTTTTTGGAGAACTAGGTCAGGATGTTCTATATGGGCGTGAAGGTGATGATATTCTTGATGGTGGTGATAATGATGACTACCTTGAAGATAGTTTTGGAATCAATCAATTTATTGGAGGAGCTGGGAATGATTTAGTTCGGATTGATTTGTCAGCTTTGACAACCTCTGTGAATGCTAGCTATCTCACCGTTGCTGGAGGTACTTTAACAGGTGGCAGTACTTTCAAAGAAGTAGAAACCTTCTATTTGCAAACTGGTGCAGGCAATGATGTCTTAAATTTAATCGCAGCAATCGGCAATAATTTGATTGTCTCTGGGGTAGGCAATGACGTCATTACTACTGGAATTGGACGCGATCGACTAGAAGGTGGAGATGGGGATGATATTCTCCTCAGTGGTGCAGGGGATGATAGTGGCTTTGTTAGAATTGGAACATTAGGTGTCGGTGGAAGTATTTCTCGTTCTGCTGGATTGTATGGTGGGAATGGAAATGACTTACTACATGGCGGGGAAGGAAATGATTTCTTAGAAGGTGGAACCGGAGCCGATCGCTTCCTCTTTGACATCAACACCATCTTCAATAGCACGATCGGCATCGACACGATCGCTGACTTCCTATCCGGCACCGACAAAATTGTCCTCGATAAAACAACCTTCACCGAACTCACCAGTGACACTGGTAGCATGATCGCAGCAGCAGAATTTGCCACAATCAATGAAGCAAGCAATGGAGCCACAGTTGCTGGTTCTAGTGTCGCACGTATTGTTTTCAATCGGGCCAACGGCGATTTGTTCTACAATACTGATGGTGCGATCGGAGGCTTTGGGTCAGGTGGGCGATTTGCCAGTCTGACTGGAGTTAATAGTTTATTGACTACCGATATCCTCCTTCAAGCATAACTAGGATTATGGCCCCCAATTTGACGTCCGCCAACTCATCAGCGCAGCCAACAGATTGTCTAAACCTGCCTCCCACCCCAGTTCAGAACCCCCAAACTTGGGGTCTGGGGGCCTTCCCAGGACCTCACCCTAGAAGTTAAAACTTGCCCGCAATGCGCCAACGATGAGCGTTTCATTATCCCGATTGTGATTGGGATTAAACACCACAAGCAATCCAGGCGTGATCGCAAAACGCTGACTCAACCGCGCCCGATAGAACAACTCCAAATGCAGCGAAGTATCCGGCTGACCACCCCTCTCCCCATTCTGACTAAAACGCGGGAAATTAAACCCCTCCGGCAGACTGCTCCCCACAATCTTCGGCGGCTGACCCAGGATCACGCCACCTAGATTTCCCGGAACAAACAGATCCGGAAAGGCCCCATAGACCGCCCAATTCGTGGTTTGTACAGAGCCATCGAGGTCCTTGGGGTTCGATCGCGTCCAGCCGCCCCAGAGGCCCAGGGTGAGGCCCCGGCTGACGCGCCAGGTGGCTGTTGCGCCGATTGCCTGGGTATTCACCTCACCGGGTGCAATGGCAAAGGGCGAATAAATCTGCGTATCCCCGACGCCAAACCCTAGCTCACCGTCTGGCGAATGGGCGTAGAGATAATGCAACCCCACATCCAAGGAATTCGTCGGCGATAAAGTAAGCTGCAACCCCGCCCCATAGCGGCCCTTGAATAGTCCCGAGGCCACATCACTGGCCTGCCCTGCGCTATAGACCCCCTGGAGACTGACGCAATCGCCCATCTGCCAATCAAAGCCAATCCCCGCACTCGTCCCCCCCAGCGACAAAATCGGATTTCGCTGCGCAAAAAGCGATAATGCTCCATCGGCAAAGCCTTCTAAAGGGTTAATGCCACGAAACGTATTTTCAGGATTCACTCCAGCCGCACCGACGACCACGCCAAAATTATTGCCGATCGGAAACCGATAGGACAGATCGCTAACCACCAACTGATTATTCTGCTCCGACTCATAGGCCAACCGACCCATGTTTGAAAACAGCACCGGAGCCGTAGAAGAGAGATTCCCAGTTTGCAAACCCGTGATTAGCAGATCGTCCCCTCGAAAAGATATCGCCAACGTAATCTGAGCGTTATACCCAAACGTCGTATTCGCCTTCCCTTCCCGTTCGGGGAGACCATTACGTGGGAAGAAATCAACATCCGTCCGATTGCTGCCTTGGAGGCCCATCACCACCTGACCGTAGAGCTTTGTCGTGGTGGAAAACTGCTGGGATTCCAGGAGTTTTGCCTTGCCCTCTAGGCCATCTACGCGCCCTTTCAATGTCGCAATTTCCTTGGCAAACTCCGTTTGCAGTGCTTGGATTTTGTCTAGGTCTTCTTTTTTCGCAAGGGTACTGGTGGAAGATGCGATCAGTTCGTTGATGCGATCGAGACAGGCATTCACCCCCGCTGCAAACTCATAGCGCGTCAAAGGCCGATTTCCGCGAAAATTGCGATGACCTCCGGTCGGTCGTAGACCATCGGGATACCCCGCAATACAACCATAGCGTTCAACGAGTGATTGCAACGCCTGGAAAGCCCAATCGGTCGGCTTCACGTCATTCAATTGCGAAACCGACGTCACCTGCTCCATGGGGGCAATCTCCTCAGCCACCACCCCCCCCGTCAAACCCACCCACAGGGCCAAACCACCTAGTCCAATCCGTTTCATCGATCTCACACCCTAGAGAATTCCTGTGCCCATTGTGCTATAGGAAACATCAAGGGTACGGAGAAGATCCCTAGCCCTTGATGCACAGCACCTGTTTGAGGGTAGCCACGACTTCGACGAGATCATTCTGGTTGGCCATGACCTGCTCGATCGGTTTGTAGGCCCCTGGGATTTCGTCGATGAAGGACTCCTCTTTTCGGCATTCGACACCCGAGGTTTGGGCGATTAGGTCGTCGAGGCTATAGGTGTTTTTGGCCTTGGTGCGGGACATGAGGCGTCCGGCTCCGTGGGAGCAGGAGCAGTAGCTTTCGAAGTTACCTTTGCCGCGCACGATGTAGGATTTGGCACCCATGGAGCCGGGGATAATCCCGAGGTCGTTCGTTTGGGCGCGGACGGCCCCTTTGCGGGTGACGTAGACTTCTTCGCCGTAATGGACCTCTCGCTCGGCGTAATTGTGGTGGCAATTGACCGACATTAGGGATTTGAACGGTTTCCCGCCGGTCAGATGCTTGGCCATCACCTGCTTCAGCCGTTCCATCATCACCTCGCGATTAAACAGGGCATACTGCTGCGCCCACTGCAAATCCCGCCAGTAGGCCGCGAATTCCTCCGTGCCTTCTAGGAAATAGGCTAGATCTGGATCGGGCAGGGTTTCCTCCGCCTTGCGAGCCAGGTGTTGCCCAGTTTTGATGTGGTTTTGGGCCAGCAGGTTGCCGATGCCGCGTGAGCCGGAGTGGAGCATCAGCCAGACCGATCCCGCCTCGTCGAGACAAACCTCGATGAAATGGTTGCCGCCGCCGAGGGAGCCCATTTGGCGTTCGGCCTTTTTAGCTTGGGTGCTGACGCCCTTGTGGAGATCCTTGAACGATCGCCACCCCTGCCAGTTCTGCACGGTCTTATCGGCCTCTTTGTTTTCGCTAAAGCCCACGGGGATGACGGCTTCGAGGTCCTGGCGAATTTTGCGGAGTTTTCCATCGAGTTGGTCGGCGGTGAAGGGAGTTTTCTCCGCCATCATGCCGCAGCCGATATCGACGCCGATCGCCGCTGGAACGATCGCGCCCTGGGTGGCAATCACAGAACCCACCAGCGCCCCCTTCCCCAAATGCACATCCGGCATCAGGGCCACATGCTTGAAGACAAACGGCAGGGAGGCTACGTTAGTGGCCATGCGCAGTTCGTCCCGGCTCAGATCGTGGTTGGCCCAGGAGAGGACGGGTTTGTCGGCAGTAATGGGGAGCTGTTCGTAGGGCATAGGGTATCTGTTGTAATCTTATCCCTAGTTGTAATACATGTAGTATGCGATCGTCAACCCCGTCGAAGGGCACAAGGCGCGATAGACTGGGAAGGCTTTTGTGGATAGGCGAGCAATGAACACACCGAGTCATGCGTTGATTAATCTGGCGCTGTTGATCGACCAGAGGCCAGGGGGCGGGGGCGGCGATCGCGATCGTCTGTGGGGCGCTTGCGCCGGATGTCTCGATGTTTGTCATGTATCTGTGGGCGAAGCTGATTGCGCGGCAGGCAGAGGGTCAGATCTGGGGCGAAACCTATTGGCAACCGTTTTGGCAGGATATTAACCATGCTTTCCATTCGATGCCGCTGATTTTGGTGGCGATCGGCGTTTGCTATTTCGCGAAGTGGCCCATGGCGATGTTGTTTTTCACCAGTATGTTATTGCATTGCTTTGGGGATTTCCCGGTGCATAACCATGATGCCCACCGTCATTTCTTTCCGTTTAGTCAATATCGGTTTATTAGTCCGCTGTCCTACTGGGATCCGCGCCATTATGGCAGGATTGTGAGCACAGTGGAGAAACTACTCACCTTGGTTTCCACCCTCTATGTCTGGCCAAAGGTGACTTCTTGGACGGCGAGAGGTGTGATGATCGCCCTGAATATTTTGTATTTATCGGGGTTTGTCTACCAAACCTTGATGACCAGTTCTAGTGATGATAGATCGGTGGTTTAGGTATGCTTAAGGGATGGAGTTTGGAAAACCGCGATCCGAATTATATTCGCAGTCTCATGCCATTTTGGGAATGGTCCTATCACCATTATTTTCGAGTGGATACCGAGGGCTGGCAGCATATTCCAGCACAGGGACAAATGCTGCTGGTGGGATCGCACAATGGGGGATTGCCAGCACCGGATATGCATATGATGATGTATGACTGGTTTTTACGGTTTGGCATTGAAGAGCGTCCAGTCTATGGCTTAATGCATATGGGGGTATCACAAATGTCGCCTGTGCTGTTCGATTTAGCGATCAAGACAGGTGCGGTCATGGCCCATCCCAAAATGGCGATCGAAGCATTAAACCACGGTGCCAATGTGTTGGTCTATCCGGGGGGCGTGGAGGATGTATTTCGTCCCTGGCGCGATCGTGGTCAAATCCATCTAGGGGGCAATCAGGCGTTTGTCAAATTAGCCCTGCGCTATGATCTACCGATCGTCCCGGCAATTTCCTGGGGAGCCCATGATACCTTGATCGTATTGGGGGACGTGTATCCCTGGGTAAAACGATTGCACGATTTGGGGATGCCTTGGTGGATGGGGATCGATCCAGTGGTGTTTCCAATTTATTTAGGATTGCCTTGGGGGTTGGGGATTGGACCGTTGCCGAATATACCTTTGCCGAAGAAGATCTACACGAGGATTTTAGAGCCGATTTGGTTTGAGCGATCGGGCCACGAGGCCGCAAAGGATCGCGGCTATGTGGATGCTTGTTATCTCCAGGTGGAGGAGAAGATGCAGCGGGGGCTCGATCGATTGAGGGAGCAGGTATCATGATCGATCATTGTCCTTTCCCAGCCTTCCCAGCCCACCCATGCGCGACAACCAAATCCACACCACAACCCAATGAATCAACGTAATCAACAGCAACGAACTTGTCAACGCATAAACGGCAGTACAGACAACTCCGAGCAACCCAGCCAGCCGCAAAAAATGCCCCTCTAAAAACGTCGGATTGCCTGCCGGGTAAAAGGTCCTTGCATTCAACGGGTGATACAGCACAAACAGCACAATACCCGCGATCGCCCAGCCCCCCCAAACCCACCAAGTCGTCGCCAACGGCCCCGGCAATAGCAGCACCCGAAACAACAATTCCTCCACCAATGCAGGCATGAAAAATAGCTGAATCGTCAGTTTTTTGGGCTTGGGTACTTCCCACCGTGCCCACTTGAGAAACCCTCGGGAAAAGCCATAGGGAATTGCGATCGCACCATACAACCCCAAGGCTCCAAGTGCAATCAACCAATCCAGCCCATGGGGAATACTAATCGAACCCAGCAGCCGAATCAGTAACACCGAAACCAAGGCGATCGAGGTGCCTGGAATCGCCCACTGGCCGAATAACTGGGTGGGGGCGATCGGAAACACATCCGGATTATGGCCCCCCACTTGATTCGTCTGGAGCAGCCACAGCTTTGCACCCCTATTGAGAAATAGCGTACTCAATTCATCCTGGGCCTGCCGAGGCAGCATCGTCCGCCAACTCGTCAAAGCCGCCAAGACATTGTCCAGCCCCTCATAGCTGGCTCGGCGAAAGGTGCGATCGCGAATTTCAGTTCCCGAAAGCGCCTCACTATTGGTTTTCCAATCCTCCCGCACAATCCCCAGGGGCATCAACTGCCGCTCCACCTCATCGCCAAACAAGACCAATCTCCGAAACCGCTCTGCCGTAGGGGACTGGGGGTTTGCCTTCAGCCACGCTTGGATTGCACTACTTTCCGCCACCGTCTTCCGAATCTGCTGCACCGTAGCAAACAACGCCTGGTTAGAATCCTGGACGCAGGAAGTCGCAGGGGTCACCACCGCTGTGCCACTGCCATCGCCAATCCGATAGCGGGCGCTAATCACTTGAAGCTGGCGGCTAAATTCCTGCAACGGTGAAATCAGCAGATTCCCGCCAAAGTCATAATCCTCGACCAAATCCAGTTTGACCAGTACATCCGACACTGGACGGGTCGCCGCCCAACCCCGACGCAGATCTCCCATATAGGCGGCCCAGGAATTCGTCCCGGCGATAATGCCCTCCATATTGGTCGCATAGACCTGTTGATAGCGTAGATCCCACTGCAATTCATTGGCTAGGGGCTCCTGCACCACCTGGGCCAGACCATAGGAAAAATGCCCCGTCACCGTTCCGAGCATGGGTTTTTCCCCCTGGGGGCCGCCACGTCCGCCGAATAAATGCATAAAGACAGCCTGGCTGCCGATCGCCCAAGTTTCCTCCGATTTCTGAGGATTAATCAAAATCGATTTGATTTGACCCGCATGTTTTTCGGTATTTCTCCAATACAGGTTTTTCAGATAGTCTAGGCCCTGGGTCTGGTCTGTAATGGTGGTCTGGGGCGATAGTTGAAACAATACTCTGGGTTTTAGGGCCTGAACGGTGAATAATCCATCCTTATCCTGCGCGCCGTAGATGTACCAGCCAGCTTGGCCGGAGGAGGCGATCGCCAAATCGCGCGGCGTCGAAGAAAACAGATTAATCGCATCACGGGGCTGCTGGGGAATCCGAACGGTATCGATTTCACCATCAAATGTCTGCGTTTTAGCGTTGTAATGCTGGACGCGAAACAACTCACTAGGACAGGGTTTCGATCCAGGGCAATCTTTGGGAACAAAATTAGCTTGATCGATCGTGGATAGAACCTTAACCAAACCGTAAAACCGCCCCGCTTCAATCACCGGATCGCGCTCAATCTGCAAGCGCGGCTGCTCGCCCACCCGCACCACCATCGCCTCGTCTAAGGTCACCAAAACATCATCCTCGGGATGTGCCCCCGCCAGGGACTGCAACGGCCCCACCTGCGATCGCCCATCCAACCGCTCAGGGTGCAAATTACCCTTCCGCTGACTCTCCGCCACCGCTGCCCCAAACCTCACATCCTTGGTCACCGCCGCCACATATTGCTGGGTTGCTTCGGTCGATCGCCATTCCAGTCGCACTTTCTGACCGATTAGGGATTGGTTCAGGGTCGGGGCATGGTATACCTTCATCCAAACCCAGTCCGAGGTATCCCCGCTGGCCTCGGGTAGGATGAGCCGCCCTACCCAATTGCCTGTGGGTCGGTAGCGATCGCCCAGGGTTTGCCGCAGCGGATAGTGACTGACTTGATTGAAGGGAGCCTGCTGGGTGATGCGATAGTGGGGTTCTAGGGCGAGGGTTAGGGTCGCAAAGGATAGGACGGTGGCGAGGGCGATCGCGGCGATCCTCTGCCAGCCAACAGTGTTCCATCCAGCCTTAACCCGTTTCATCCCAGCCCACCTACTATGGTCGTTCCCCCAACCATAGCACAGCGCTCCAAACCCTCATATTTCGCTAAACTTCAGGTCTCAGACTCCGTTCTAGCCAATCAAAGATCTGGTCCAACTGACTCAGGGTGACTAGACCATACTGCCAGAGAATCATCGGCAGCGTATCGTAGGTCCGCTCAGGGTGGCGCAGGGCCAGACGAAGGTCGGCCTTGGGCAGGGCCATTTCTTTTCGGAGGAAACGCAGAAAGCGTGAAAATTTTTGCTTAGTCATTGGATCATCCGGGGCACATCGACAATAGAGTTAGATTACGAAAACATTCTGAGGAACTTGTGAAGATCAGGCCCTAATTTGCTCAGTCATCCGTAAATCCTGTGCTTTAAATGACATGTACTGAGTGATTACAGGCGGCTCTCCTGTTTTAACTGGTTGACCTCAGCGATCGACCAGCCGGTGACCCGAGTAATGAGGTCGATGGCCATCCCGTCTTGTAGGAGACTCTTCATATGTAAAATGTCCGATTCGCCTTCGAACAACATCACATTGTCGGCGCGAATAGTTCATAGCGGGTATCCGTGCCGTCGTCATAGGTCAATACAGTATCTGTGGATCCAGTTAGAGAGCGGTTGAAAATACGATGACAGGGACTCGCTTGTAGGCAGGGGTGCCCGATCGCCCATCGATCTTCGCCTTGAAAATTCCATTCACCTCGGGATAGAACATCATGCCGGAACCCGATCGCACTTCTCCATAAATAATTTCTACATTTTCCAGTTTTCCGGCGTTTCCCTGGACTGTCACGCGCTGGTGTTCTTGGAAGCCTGAGGCAGCGGCATCGATCGCATTCACCAAAATGCAATTCCGGTGGGGCATCCCACGATACTTGTCGGCTTTGTTATAAACCACGGTATTGTGCTGACCATAGCTGCGTCCGGTGTTGAGCACGAGAACCATGGCTGGGGTTGATTCTGATAAACCAAAGTCTTGTTTGCTAGGAACGATCAAATCTGGTAATGGTGTGACAAACATCTTGGCTTTGCCGGATGCGGTGGGAAATTTGGGCTGGGTGAAGATGCGATCGCCGATTGTGAATTCTTCCTGGGTGCGATCGATGTTGCCGATTTTTTCGTAGCCTGGAATGGTCTGGGCGATCAGTTGGCGAATGTATTCGGTGTCCTGGAGTCTGCGCCAGTCGATCGGATCGTTGCCGTGGATTTGATGGGCGATGTTGGCTAAAAACTCGACTTCTGAAACCAAGGTACCTTTCAAATGGGTGCTTCCCGAATCATTCAGGCGGACAAAGTTGTTGCCGGATTCTGTCGTAGTGCGATGGGGATTCTCAAAGCGGGTCAGGACAGGGATGATGATAGTGTTGCGTTTGGCGAGGCCGTGGAAATGTCCCAGGTTGGGTTTTGTGGAGAGGTAGAGGATGGTGTCGATTTTTCCCAAGGCCCGTTTTGCTTCGGTTAGATCAGGGTTGGCGGCGTAGAGATTGCCGCCGAGGCAGAGGAGGGTATCGACTTTTCCCTGGTCGGCAGCTTCAATTAGGGCACGGGTGTCGTAGCCTTTGACAGGACTGAGGGGTTTATTTAAAAGGGTTTCTAGGGCAGTCTGGATTTCCTGGCGCAGGCGAATCGTCACTCCCATGGACCCAAACCCCTGCACATTAGAATGGCCTCGAATCGGCATGGGTCCGGCACCGAGTTTACCCACGTTGCCTGTCATTAGGGCTGTATTGCCAATGCTAAAAATATTGTCTACGCCATTTTCCTGCTGGGTTACCCCCATGGCCCAGGCAAAGACCACGCCCTTGGCTTGGCCGATCACCAGGGCCGCCTGCTCGATCGCCCCTTGACCAATACCACAGGTTTTCTCGATCGCCCCCCAACTCGTCGTTTCTGCAAAGGCCACCACCGCCTCCCAATCCTCACTGTGGGCTTGTAAAAACTTAAAATCTGCCAAACCCTGCTCTAATAGAGTCTTCTGGATGCCGACAAACAAGGCCACATCACTCCCCGGAATCGGCTGCAAATATAATGAAGCAATCTCCGATCCACCGGGCAGCATCGATTTCACGGGATAGGCGGGAGATGAAAACTTCACAAGGCCGATCTCGATCGTCGGATTAACAACAATGACTTGGCCGCCGCGATCGCGCAACTGAATCAGCTCATTCATCAAGCGCGGATGATTCGCGGGCGCATTGGACCCGATCAAAACCACACAGTCCGCTTCCTTGAGCCCCTCCAAACTCACCATCGAAGTTCCCGTCCCAAACATCTCTTTGAGTCCCACGGAGGAAGCTGCATGGCAGAGGTCTGAGCAGTCCGCCAGATTATTCGACCCCATGGCCCGCATCATCAACTGCAACAGATAGGCGGCTTCATTGGACGATCGCCCGGAACTATAGGAAGCCAAACGCGCGGGTTCAGGGCGAAAGGCCCCTGCCGTTAGTTGGTAGACCGCCTTCCAGGACAGGGGTTCGTAGCGATCGCTCTCCCCCCGTAAAATCAAGGGCTGGCTAAATCGGCCCAAGTTGTTCGCGGCTTGGGAGTCGAGCTGTTGGAGTTCTGGCAGGGTAAACTGCTCGTGGAACTTCGTCGCAGGCTGCAGTTCTGAGGCGATCGCTTCCACGCTCTTGGCGCAGCGCTGGAGGACTTCGCCGTCTTCGTTGGTAAACCCGCCTTTCTGGCCCCCAGTGCCCCAGGCACAGGAAAGACAGGCACTTTTGTGGAGCAGGGTTTGCCATAGCTTGGGGCCTTGGCTTGTCAGGGTTTGGGCGGCCCAGTATTGGACGATTGGCAGGCCACAGCCGGATTGAGGGGAGTCCATGGGGGATTGGGATTTTGGTGGCATACTAGGAGGGCTAGCTTTTATAATCTAATTCTATGTCTGACGCCCCAGAGCTTCAACCGTCTCAACCCTATCTGATCCAACTGGATGCCCTGCGGGCGATCGCCATAACAGGTGTACTCGTCGCCCACCATCTACCGAGCAGTTGGTGGATCAATAGCACCCTGCAATGGGGCGGAGCGGGGGTAAGGCTCTTCTTTGTGATTAGTGGTTTTTTGATTACGGGCATCCTGCTGCGGGCGAGGGACAGGGTCTCCTCCGGTAAGGAGACAATCGGTGGCGCCTTGAAGATATTTTATATCCGGCGGGCCTTGCGGATTTTCCGATCTATTATCTGGTGCTGGCGATCGCTACGCCGCCG
>JAAUSA010000085.1 GCA_012031975.1 Alkalinema sp. RU_4_3
GCCAACCTAACCCTGGCGGAAAACACTCCTACTAACATCAAGGTTGCGGATATTAACCTCACCGATGATGCACTCGGGACGGAGCGGTTTATCCTATCGGGATCGGATGCATCGAGTTTTGAAGTGCGATCGGTGGCAGGCGGACAGGCCCTTTTCCTCACAGACAACTTAGACTTTGAGCGCAAGCCGAATTACAGCGTGACCGTTGAAGCGATCGATGACACCCTCATCGGCAGCAACCCGATTAGCAAAACCTTCACCCTGTCGGTCACCAACCAAGACGACCCCACCGTCGGCACCGTCACCATTAACGGCAACCCGGCCCCAGGCAACACACTCACCTCAAGCAATACGCTGTTTGACCAAGATGTGATTCGGGTCTATACCTACCAGTGGCAGTCCTCCACCGATGGGATTAACTTTACCGATGTGACGATCGCCAATAGCGCCAGCTTCAGCGTCACCCCCAACGAGGCCGGAAAGCGCCTCCGTCTAAAGCTCACCACCACCGATGGCTTGCAAAACGTCACCTCGACCTTCAGTGCCCCCACAGGCGTCATTTCCAATACCCCAGTCCCACCGATTCCACCGATTCCCAACCCAAACCCAAACCCCACACCGATCCCGACGCCAGCGGCATTGTCTGTTATTTCCACCGTATCCACCCAGACGATCGCCCAATGGCTACCAAACCTAACCACCGCGAATTACCCCAGCGGTTCTAGTTATGTGATCACTAGCGATCGCCCCGACCTGTTCGAAACCCCACCCACCATCACAGCCAACGGCACCCTCACCTACGGCATCAAACCCGGTTTAGAGGTGAACCAGACGATTAATCTGACCATTCAAGTTCGCCAGCCCGATGGCACGATTAATCCGGCTACCACGGTGCGATCGTCGCTCAACCTGCGATTCAGGGCCGAAGCCTTGGTGCGCAACACCAGAACTGAGGAACTGGGTCTACTCTATATCGATCAAGTCAACCAAATCCAAGGTGCAAAACCCATCACCCTGGGCAGTAACTTCGGAGCCCAAGCTGGCAAGTCTGTGCCCCTAAATGCTCAATGGCAAATCATCGACACCAAGGACTTCAACCGCGACGGCGTCGCCGACATCCTGTTCCAAAATAGAACCCTCGATGAAACGGCCCTTTGGATGATGGATCGCAATGGCCAAATCATGGATGCCAAATGGCTCACGGGCGCAGATGGCCAACGTCTCCGCACCCAAAACCCTGGCTGGAAGGCCGCAGGCTTCGCTGACATCGACGGCGATCGCAACCTCGACATCGTCTGGCACAACCAGCAAACCGACGAAATCGCCTTCTGGTTCCTCCAGACCGATGGTTTCAGCGTCAAGAGCTACGACTACCTGCGCGACAGCAGCGGCGCCATCCTCAAGACGAAAAACCCCGGCTGGCAATTGTCAAAACTGGGTGATTTCGATGGTGATGGGGATATGGATCTGCTCTTCCGGCTCCCGGAATTGAACCAGACTGCCATCATTCGCTTGCAAGGCAAAACCTTTGTGGATGCACAGTTCCTCGGCACCAGCCCCGACAGCAGCCTGATCATTCGTGGCGTCGGCGACTACAACGGCGATCGCATCGCCGACATCTACTGGCAGACCCCCCAAAACGATCGCGTCGTGGTGCAGCCCCTGAAGCTCCAATCAGACCGTTGGGTATCGGAAAGCTTTATTACGATCGCCTCGGGCGGCAACCGTCCACTCCAGGGGATTGCCGACCTCGATCGCAACAGCACCGATGACCTGCTGTTCCTCGATCCCACCACCAATGGCTTACTCGTGAAGCCTGTTGAACAGACAAATGCTGCTCCCACCACTGTCCAGCAACAGGGCCAAACCTTCGCCTTTAGTGGGAGTGACTGGGCGATCGTCCAGACCGATGAATTCGGCGATTTAGTCTAATGGATTGATTGCTCCGAACACCTTCAGCCCTCTGGGGTTGGGGGTGTTTTTTATGGAAGATCGCTGGCACTACTTGAGGTTTAGCAGCAGCAGAATGATCACACAGAGAATTATGATTAATGCGGCTAGCATTGTGAAAAATAGCGTGGGCAGGCCATAGCCGCTATAGTTTGTCAGGGTGACTCCGGCAAAACAAGCCCCATTCAGGAGTGCTGTGATTAGGCCACCGATCGCCATACCTTTGACCAGTTCATGCTTGCCTCGGTGATTCAAATAGAGCCCTAGGGGTACAAGATAAATAACTTGGGCAATGCCTATACCAAAGATTGTAAGAAACATTAAGTTAGAGCCGATAATTCCCAGGGAAAACATTGAACTTGACAGAATTGCACCCAAAAGCCAAATGCCCACACACCATAGCAATGCTAATCCGGCTGCCAACAACATTCCTAACAGTAAACTTCGCATTTTTCTACGGTCTTCCAAGGTATTCCGTCTCATGATCTGAACCTCCTAATAGCAATATTGATTTTATAAAACGCCAACTGCTTGTCTTTGCTGTGGATTTACAATGTCGTAGCCCTGGGCTCCTTCTCTGTAAAACATATTGAATGTATCAAAGGGAATAATCCGCCCATCAGGATGGGCAATATGGATGCAGGATCGCTTCACCGATCGCACATCAAAATTATAGGGGTCGAGAAACTGCATGACGATCACTCTGAACACGTTCTCATAGCTCAACCCATTGGGCACTGCCACCATGGGAAGACAGCATAGGAGCTGTTTTAACGTGGTGGCGGAGGATTCGGGGGAATGGCCCGTGGAGAGGAGTTGGAAGAGTTTTTGTTTGAGATCGGCGTTTTGCTCATACAGCATGGAGTTGGGGACGACTTTGAGAAAGGTGGTGGGATCGACGAGGCCAGTTAATGGGATGACTTGGCCTTTGATTTTCAGGGCGTAGCCCATGGCTAAACAATCGGGGTGACAGGGCACAGGTAAGATATCTTCGGGTTTGAAATGGTGGGTTTGGGTGAGGATCGATCGCCTTACTTCCGTTAATGTGTAGCGATCGCGTTTTGGATCAAAATCCTGGAGTCGGCCCGCAGCCTGAATGGGCTGAAAGGTAACCCCTCGCACGCAGCGCTGTTGTAAACCATAGTCGATGATTTTGCCGATTTCGTGGTCGTTTAATCCCTTTTTGACGGTGGCGACGAGGGTGGTGGAGATGTTGAATTCGTTGAGGTGATCGATCGCCTGCTGACGCAATTCCCGTAGATCCTCTCCTCGAAGCTCCTTCAAAGCTTCGGCTTCAAAGCTGTCAAACTGTAGGTAAATCTCTAGGCCCGCTTTGTGTTGGGCGAGTTTTTCGACAAAGGCGCGATCTCTGGCAATCCTTACCCCATTGCTATTCACCATCAAATGCTTAATGGGTTTGCTTTTAGCGAGCTTGAGAATTTCAAAAAACTCCGGGTGAATTGTGGGTTCACCGCCGCTGATTTGCACCACGTCGGGGTTGCCTTCGTTGGCGACGACTTGATCGAGCATCCGTTCGATTACTTCTAAACTACGATGTTTGAGTTTCGGGCTGGGGCCGGAGTCAGCGTAGCAGATCGGGCAGGCGAGGTTGCAGCGATCGGTGATTTCGACTAGGGTGAGGCAGCTGTGTTGCTCGTGGTCGGGGCAGAGGCCGCAGTCGTAAGGGCAGCCGCGATCGATGGGCGTATTGAACTTAAGGGGTATGTCGCCGGGTTTGATGAATTCCTGGCAGAGTTTGTAATATTCGATGTCGTCGGCGATCAGGACGTCTTCCCGGCCATGAATGGTGCAATGTTTGTGGAGGTAGACGGCTTCGTCTTGGAAGACGATTTTGGCTTCGACTTTGGCGAGGCATTTAGAGCAGACGCTGTTGGTCAACCCGTAGAAGAGGTAGGGACGAGTCGGCATGGGAAAGCACCGGGCTGATTTATTCCCCATAATAGTTAGTTTTTGAGCCTTCCTGGTGGGGTGATGGTTTGTCTTAAGATTAAACTTTTCGATCGATTAATTAAGTTCTGTAGCGAATTCTTGTGGTTATCGAGGAGAGCTTTGTTTCGATAGGGCTTTATGGCAAGCTGGGAGGGATATCTGGAGCGTGATTCCTATGGATGTTAAAGCAGCTGTTGCGTTTGAAGCGGGCAAACCTTTGTCGATCGAGACCGTGCAGTTAGAGGGGCCGCGATCGGGGGAGGTTTTGATCGAGGTGAAGGCGACGGGGGTCTGTCATACGGATGCGTTTACGCTGTCGGGGCGCGATCCAGAGGGATTGTTCCCGGCGATTTTGGGCCATGAGGGGGCTGGGGTGGTGGTGGAAGTCGGGCCGGATGTGAAGTCTTTGAAAGTGGGCGATCATGTGATTCCCCTCTACATTCCGGAATGTCGAGAATGTGAATATTGTTTAAATCCTAAAACAAACCTCTGCCAGGCGATTCGGGTCACCCAGGGCCAGGGTATGATGCCGGACGGATCGAGTCGATTTTCGCTGAATGGCAAACCTCTGTTGCACTATATGGGGACTTCGACGTTTGCAAATTACACTGTGGTGCCGGAAATTGCCTTGGCGAAGATTCGATCGGATGCGCCGTTTGATAAGGTCTGCTATATCGGCTGTGGGGTGACGACGGGGGTGGGGGCAGTGATTAATACGGCGAAGGTGGAGCCGGGATCGAATGTGGTGGTGTTTGGCCTTGGCGGCATTGGGTTGAATGTGATCCAAGGGGCGAAATTAGTGGGGGCGAATCAAATTATTGGGGTGGATATGAATCCGGCGAAGCGGCCCCTGGCGGAGAAGTTAGGGATGACGCATTTTGTGAATCCTCGGGAATTGGACCAGGATTTGGTGGCGCATTTAGTGGAGTTAACCAAGGGCGGGGCGGATTATAGTTTTGAATGTATTGGTAATATCAATACAATGCGGCAGGCCCTGGAATGCTGTCATAAGGGTTGGGGCGTGAGTGTGATTGTGGGCGTTGCTGGGGCTGGGGAAGAAATTAGCACAAGACCGTTTCAATTGGTGACGGGTCGAACCTGGAAGGGGACGGCCTTTGGCGGGGCGAAGAGTCGGCGGGATGTGCCGAAGATGGTGGATTGGTATATGGAGGGGAAATTGAATATTGACGATTTGATTACGCAGGTAATGCCTGTTGAGCGAATCAATGATGCCTTTGACATGATGCATCGGGGCGAGGGAATTCGATCGGTGATTACCTTTTAGAGGGTTTTATGTTGACTTTGCGATCGTCGGTGGCTTGTTTTGGGGGGCGGGTGGAGGGCTATCGTCACCTGTCGGATTGTTGCCAATGCGAAATGAATTTTTCGGTGTATCTGCCGCCGATCGCCCAGCAGCAGTCTGTTCCGGTGTTGTATTTTCTGTCGGGGCTGACCTGCACCGATGAAAATTTTATGCTGAAGGCGGGGGCGCAGCGAGTGGCGGCGGAGTTGGGGATTTTACTCGTGACGCCGGATACGAGTCCAAGGGGTGAAGGGGTGCCGGATGAGCCCGATAGCTGGGATTTTGGCATGGGGGCGGGGTTTTATGTCGATGCGATCGAGGAGCCTTGGCGATCGCATTATCAGATGTATTCCTATGTGACGCGGGAGTTGCCGGGGATTATTCAGGCACGGTTTCCAGTATTAAACGACGAACTGGGTCCAGTTAGGGTATTTTTGGCCATTCAATGGGGGGCCATGGGGCATTGGTCTGTGCATTGCGTAATCCTGGGTTGTATCGATCGGTGTCGGCGTTGGCCCCGATCGCCACGCCGATGCATTGTGATTGGGGACGGAAGGCGTTGGGGGGGTATTTGGGTGCGATCGCGAGCTGTGGCGGAACTATGATGCCTGTGAATTAGTGCAGCGAGCCTCGTTACCGTTGTCGATTTTGATTGATCAGGGGATGCAGGATTCGTTTTTAGAATCACAGTTGAAGTTAGATTTGTTTGAGTCGGCTTGTCGGCTGTCGGGGCAGGATTTGGTGGTGCGGCGGCAGGCTGATTATGACCATGGGTATTATTTTATTGCGAGTTTTGTGGAGGACCATTTACGGCATCATTTTGATGGGTTGATGCGACGGCGATAGGCCCGCCTGGGGTTAAAATCCCAGGCTAACAGCTTAAACCCGTTGAAACGGGTTAAATTCTTTAAGGTTGGGAAAAAGGGTTCTACTTTCGGATTGATTCCTCTGAATTCCGGTTATGCTATGAATCATAGTTGATGTGTTTTCTATGTCACTCCCTGCAAAGGCCGTTATTGTTTTGGGGCGATCGATTTGGACGACAATCTGGCAGGTGATGATGGCGCAATTGGCACCCCCGAGTGCGGATGGTGAGTATTTGCGGCCAGAGAGTGGGTTTCGGGGGGCGATCGAGTCCGAAGGTCAATATCGATTGTTTGTGGGGCGGAGCTGTCCTTGGGCGCATCGTACGCTGCTAGTGCGGGCTTTGCTTGGGTTGGAGGATTTGTTGCCTGTGTCTTGGACGCTGCCATCTGCCGAGGATGGTGGATGGCGATTGGCGGAAGAGTATCAGGGGTGTGATCGACTGTCTGAGGTTTACCAACTGGGGTCGCCAGGGTATCGGGGGCGATCGACGGTGCCGATGTTGTGGGATGAGAAGTTGGGGAGGCCCGTGAATAATGAGAGTTCGGAAATTATTGTGATGTTGAATGAGGTGTTTTCGTCTCAATTGGATTTGTATCCGGTGGCTTTGCGGGGGGAGATCGATCGGTGGAATGCGTTGATTTACGATCGGGTGAATAATGGGGTCTATCGCTGTGGCTTTGCGCAGTCGCAGGGGGCCTATGACGCGGCGGTGGAGGGGTTGTTTGGTATGTTGGAGGAGTTAGAGGAGCATTTGGAGGGGCGATCGTTTTTGGTGGGAGAGGCGGTGAGTTTGGCGGATGTGCGGTTGTTTCCGACGTTGGTTCGGTTTGATTTGGTGTATTTTGGGTTGTTTAAATGCTGTAGGCGGCGGGTGCGGGATTATCGGAATTTGAGTCGGTATGTGGGGGAGATTTATCGGTTGCCGGGGGTGGCGGATACTTGCGATTTTGGGGCGATCGTGGAGGGGTATTATGGGAGTTTGTTCCCGTTGAATCCGGGGGGATTGTGCCGATGGTGGGAGATATGGGATGGTTGTAAGGTTTGGGATACCCATTTTTGCTCCAGTCCGCTACGATGGGATTAGTTCTATCGACCCACCCATACCTATGCCGTCCCCTTTCCCTGGTATGAATCCCTCTCTGGAAGCGCCTCAAGGCTGGGCCAGTGTCCACCACTGGTTGATTGGTGAGTTGGCAAAATCCTTGGGTCTATCGCTGCCGCCTAATTATTATGTGGTGGTTGAGGAACGGGTCTATGAGGTAAACGATACGGGATCTGCTTTGATTGGTGTGCCTGATAATGCGATCGCCCGTGCGGCATCTGTTCCGCGCAATGACATGCTACCCCAGCAAGGGACCGTCGCCACGCTTTCCCAACCCACGACGGTTACATTACCGATGTCGATCGAATTCAAGGAAGGTTATTTGGAAGTACGGAAGGCTGGCAGCCATCAGGTGATTACGGTGATTGAAGTTCTGTCTCCTGCAAATAAGGTGGGTGAAGGACGACTGAAGTATGAGCAGAAGCGGCAGGCTGTTTTGGCGAGTCGATCGCACCTGGTCGAAATCGATTTGCTGCGGCGAGGTCGCCCGATGGATTTTACGAGTACAGCCGAGCCAACCCATTACCGCATTTTGGTCAGTCGTCGGCAACAACGGCCCCAGGCTGATTTGTATGGGTTTAATCTTCAGGATGATATTCCGGTGTTCTTGATGCCTTTGGAGATGGGGGATTTGGAGTTGGCGATCGATCTAAAACCCTTTATTGATACGCTGTACGATCTGGGGCGGTTTAATCTTCAGGTGGATTATGGAACGATGCCGCCGGAGCCGAAGTTGTCGGAGGAGGAGCGGGAGTGGTGCGATCGGGTACTTGGGATGCACAGCCCTGGGGGTTAATCATTGATTTCATAAATTGCGGGCGCGGAATGCGCCCCCCTACCAATCTGCTTTTGGGATTGGGTTTGCACGAATATATTTCAGAATCTGGTTGCTAATTTCCTCGAAATACTAAAGCATCAGGGTGAATCAATCCACACATCTGCTCATAACGCGATCGCAGATCACTTGGTTCTTGCTCAATCGGCCCGTAGTAAAGCAATGCATAGGCATGATACCTCTTCGCATCTGGCAGTAACCTCACTGGAACAGGCGTAAACTTAAAATGACAAGCAATGTATAGCCCCTCATGGGAAGCAACCTTATTCATATCAATTGCCAACAATCGATATCCTGAAGGAGGATCGAGTTGCAACTCCTGCGGTGTATCGCGCCAACTGTGCCAAAAATCACTGATGATTGCGTCAGTCTGTTTCGGAGCATCTTCAATGATTTGGTCTCGCCGTTGCTGTAGCTCTGGCAATGCAATCAGTTCATCACCAACTAGTGCTAAAGTAAGCATATTGGCTGTCTTGGCTACTTGCGATCGCAACCAATTCAAGCATTCTGCCTGATCTGAAAAATCATAACCAAACTGAACTGCATTGAAATTATCGCGATCGTTCAAATAAAATTCACACTCCCACCTGCGGAAACCATCATCTTTCTCCTCTAATCCAACATAGCAGGAGGAAACTTCTCGCCTCTGTCGATCGATCGCAGCATCACTCGCACCATGGCGTAAACTCTTACAGTGGTCATTGTATTCTGGAGTACTAACTTTCCACTGTAACTGAGGAAAATACTGCTTCAGCAACTCAGTATCAATCATAGCTCCTCCCTCAACCTCTTTCAAAATTTCTATCTATATAGTACGCATAGACTGGTAAAATATTCAAGTCTTATGGGTTTGATTATGGCGATCGCCATGGGACTCTCTCCGGTCTCAACTGGGTAGTACTATCCTGCGCGATCGATCGGGCGATCGCCCATACCCTGAAGCTGAAGCGCGCTGCCGCCGAAGTTATGCTTCTGGGGAGATGGCGATCGACGTAAGGGTAGCCTACCTTAGCATCTACCCATGCCAACTGTGGGGAGATGCGCTAGAATGTTAGACTATAGGCCAGGATAGTCATGCCTTGGGGCTAGATGCGGTATGAGAATCACAAGAATCTTCGTTGAAAAATTATTTGGGATCTTTAATCATGAGATTCGGTTGAATTTGGACGATCGAATCACGATCATCCATGCGCCTAATGGGTATGGCAAGACGGTGATTCTGAAGATGTTACATGGTTTATTGAATTCTCGATATAATGAGTTGCTGACTATTCCCTATAAAAGGTTTGGGGTTGAGTTTGATGACGGAAGAAGGCTTGAAGTTTCAAGAGAAATGGAGACTGAAATAAACAACAAATCACCTAACTTGTCGTTTACCCTCTATTCTAAACATAAGGATAAGTGTGAATCATTCACTATAAAATATATTAGAGAGGCCCTAAATCCGAGTTTTCCTCTAGCTGCGCTTGAAGAGTCCGTGCCTGGTTTGCTGAGATTAGGTAGTAGGACATGGCTTTACAAGTTGACTGGAGAAGAATTTAGTACAACAGAAGAAGTTCTAGATCGTTTTAGTGATCAAATACCTCTTAAGCTAATGGCTGATAGGCAAGAGGAGCGATGGTTGACGGAAGTGAAGGACGAGGCAAATATTTATCTAATTGAATCACAAAGATTGCTTGATTTCTCTAATGATGGAAACTTTGACAACGCTGGAAATGTTGCCCACAAAACTCCTAGGCCGACAGTCAACACCTATTCTGATGAGCTAGTTCAAGAGATCAAAGAACGAGCAAGTAAGTATGCTTCGGTATCGCAATCTCTAGATAGAAGTTTTCCAACAAGAGTGCTTCGTCAAAGAAAGTCTGACAATCTGACAAATAAGGATTTGCATGATAGGTGGGATGAGTTAGAAAAGCATCGCAACCGGCTTGTTGATGTAGGATTGCTTGAGAAAGACGATGAGCAGAACCCTTTAATCCAGTCGCAAGATGATATTGATGAAAGCACTAAAAATTTTCTTGCTGTGTATATTGAGGATGTAGAGAAAAAGTTAGATGTTTTTGGCGATATTGCTGCAAAGATAGATTTGTTTCGGAGGATTGTTAATTCTAAGTTCTCCTATAAAGAGATAGTCGTTAGTCGAGAAAAGGGCTTCATTTTTAGGTCTAAATATCCAGAAGGTAGCGAAAATTACACTTCAGAGCTGTTGTCGCCATCTTCTTTGTCATCAGGTGAGCAGCATGAGATTGTTCTTCTCTATGAGCTTCTATTTAAGGTAAAAGAAAAGTCTTTGGTGCTGATCGATGAGCCGGAACTTTCACTGCATATTAGCTGGCAAGTCAACTTCTTGAAAGATTTGCAAGAAATTAGTAAACTAGCAGACCTCGATCTACTGATTGCCACCCATGCACCCAGTCTGATCGCTGACCGCTGGGATTTGACCGTCGAGCTGAAAGGTGTTTCGTAGTGAAAGAGTCGATCAATCCAGATTACTATGCCAATGAGGTACGATTGCGGAGGAGCACCCATAAAGGGGCTTTTCTGATCGTGGAAGGTAGCTCTGATGCCAGGTTTTATAGGCAACAGATCGATGCTGATCATTGTCAGATTGTCGTTGCACAGAATCGTGATATGGCGCTTAAGGTCCTGGGAATCCTCCAAAAAGACCCGGCACCTGATGTGATCGCGATCGTCGATAAGGACTTCGATGAACTCGATGGCACTCTACCCGACCTGCCCAATTTGTTTTTCACCGATACCCACGACTTGGAGACCCTACTGCTCCAGTCTCCAGCCCTTGACAAACTCCTTAATGAATTTGCCTCAGAAGATAAATTAGCTCGATTCGGTCAAAACCTTAGAGAAATGCTCTTAATCTCAGGATCGATGATTGGCTATCTGCGTTGGATTTCCAAGCAAGATGCAATGGGCCTCACATTTGAAGGAATCGATTTCCCAAAGTTTGTTGGTGACCTGATGCTGAAAACCAATGAGGTCCAGCTGATTGAAGAAGTCAAAAACAAATCTCAGAGACCAGGCATCAATACGGCTGGATTGCAAGAACGGTTGAAACAGCAGAAAAATGACAGCCATGATCTCTGGCAAATATGCTGTGGTCATGATCTGATCAGCATATTATCCGTTGGGTTGCGCAGGGCGATCGGGTCGAGGAAGCCAAATGATATCACGCCAGATATCCTAGAACGCAGTTTACGTCTAGCCTACGAGCAAGTTTACTTTCAAAAGACGCAGCTCTATGGGGCGATCGCACTCTGGCAGACCAATCACCCCACCTACCAGATTTTCCCATAGACCCTACACCAAAGCCTCCAGCAAAGCCTGCAACTTCATCTGCACCTCCCGCCGCTCCCGCTCCGGATCAGACCCCGCCACAATCCCCGCCCCCGCGAACAACCTAGCCCGATCGCCCCGAATCAAAGCCGATCGAATCCCCACGGCAAACTCGCCATTGCCATCCCCATCCACCCAGCCAATTGGAGCTGCGTAGGGACCGCGATCGAAATCCTCCAGTGCCCGAATATATTGGCAGGATAGTTCGCGAGGAAACCCCGCCACCGCAGGCGTCGGATGCAAACTCGCGAGGATATCTAGGAGGTGAACCGAGCTAGGGACTTTCCCGGCGATCGGCGTATGACGATGCTGAATATTAGGGAGCTGCAATAGGCGGGGCGTTTGATAAATCGGTTCTATGCCTAATTGCCGTAACTTCTGGGCAATAAAATCACTGACTAATTGATGCTCATGGCTCTCTTTATCGCTGCTGAGTAGCTGAGTCGCATAGATCAAATCCTCCTGCTCACTCATCCCCCGAGGCGCCGACCCCGCCAAAGCCTCAGTCAGCATCATCCCATCATCGACCGAAACCAACCGCTCCGGACTGGCACCTAGGAACACATCCCCCTGACCGCAGGCCGTGGAAAAACAATAGCAGCTCGGATAGCGATCGTGCAGATTCGCCAAGGTCCCCGCCACCGTAAAGGCCCGCTCCGCCATCACATCCAACCCATGGGCTAGCACAATCTTATCCACCTGCCCCGACTGAATCACCCCCAAACCCCTTTCCACAATTTCGGTATAGCGATCGAGCTTGTCCGCACTCTGGAATTGGTTCGGACTCACCTGCCGATCCCATTTTGCGGAAGTGAGCAAACCCCTTTCCGCCCAAAGTCGATCGGCCTCCTGGGCCGGCAGAAAATCACCATGCAGAACGAGATGGGCGATCGCCACCGCCTGGCCATCTACCCGCTCCAACTGCCACCTCGGCAGCAAAATCGACGCCTTAGGCTGATCGGTCTGGGTCTGCTCAAAAAACGAAACCCACAGAAGAACTTCGATCGCCCCCCCCAAACCGCAACATCTGATCGCTCACCTCGGCGATCCATTCCTGGGTCTGGGCAAAGCGATCGTGACTCTCAACATCAATTTGGATCGCCTTACCCAGGCCCAAAAACACCGTATCGTCCTTAGCAAAATAGAAATGCTGCTTCTGATGCTGGGGAAAATTATTTAGAATAGCCAAGGCATCAAAATCTGAAACATCAAAGGCAATATTAAGAACCCTGGGAAACTTGTCTCGGGTAAAGCTTGTCTTGCATTCTAAAAGCCTCCCATAAAGTTCTGATTGGGTCTTTGGATAGGCGCGATCAAAGGTTACAGACATGATTTACAAAGGCAAATTAAAACGGCTTAGAAAGTGGTCCTCTAGCCGATCTTAATTGACCTTGCCGCCTTGCCCACGGTTTGTAACAGAATGCAAAGGGAGGATGCAACGATATCGCAATCTATCGAAGGGCCAAGCCTGGGGGGAACGTAACATTTCGATAAAATTTTACCTAATTCTCCATAGTCCAATGGGAAACTAGCAGCATGCTTGTTTGGCACTGAGCCCTTGGACCCAGGAGAAAACCCCTAATGACAATGCGAGACCTCGATCGCCCCAACCCCGCGCCCATCGATCGCAAGCTCTGGTGGGCTGCCATTAAGCCGCCGATGTACAGTGTGGCCATCATGCCGATTTGGGTCAGCTCGGCCATTGCCTACAACCAGACCAATCAGCCCCATCCTTGATTTTCGGCTTGTTCCTGGTCTCTTCGGTCCTGATCCTGGCCTGGGAAAACCTCAGTAATGATGTGTTTGATGCCACAACGGGGGGTGGATGTGAACAAGCGCAACTCCCTGGTGAATATGACCGGGGATGGACCGCTGATTTTTAAGATCGCCAATGCCTGCCTGGTTCTGGGGATTGCGGGGATTGGGACCATTGCCCTAATTCAGCAGGATCCAACGGTGCTCTACCTGGTGCTGGGCTGCTGTGCGATCGGCTATATATACCAAGGCCCGCCCTTCCGCCTCAGCTACAAGGGTTTGGGCGAGATTTTGTGCTTCATTGCCTTTGGTCCCCTGGCCTTCGGTGCCGTCTACTACAGCCAAACCAAGTCTTGGTCGGTGGCTAACTTTGTGGCAGGGGCTGTGGTGGCGCTGCTGACCAGTTTGATTTTGTTCTGTTCGCACTTTAATCAGGTCGAGGACGATCGGGCCGTCGGCAAGCTGTCGCCCGTGGTGCGGTTGGGGCCGGAGCTGTCGGCGGCGCTGCTGCCTTGGTTCTGTGGGTTGGCCTATGGGGCGATCGTGGTGGCGGTGGTGACCAAGCTGTTTCCGGTGTGGACGCTGCTGAGTTTGGCGAGCTTGCCTGTGGCGCGGCGGTTGTGTGTGACGATCGGTAGTCTGTATATGCAGCCGGAGAAACTGCTGCGCTGTCGGTTGATCGCGGTGGAGTTGCAGTTTTGGACGGGGCTCTTGCTGGGGCTGGGGTTTTTGCTGCCAGGGTGATTTGTTGGTAAGCTGTAGGGCAGATTGGAGAGGGCGATATGGTTTTACGACTGGCGTTTTTGGGCGGGTTGGTGGCGCTGCTGGTGGCGCTGACGGTGCAGAATATGACGCCGATTACCCTGGTGGTGCTGGGGTCCCCGGCGCGATCGCTGCCGCTGTCGTTTTGGCTTTTGGTGGCGCTGCTGCTCGGGAGCATGACCAGTATCGGCCTGGCTGTCCTGCTCCAAACCGCTGGGCTGTTGGGTCGCCATGAGGAGCGGCGATCGAAGCGGTCGCCCAATCAGAAGCGCAGGTTTGGGTTCAAGTGGCCGAAGTTTAGTATGCCGAGTACGTCGGGGCGATCGAATCGAGGCGCGGAATGGGACGATGAGCCCTGGGACAGTCAGGAGGTGGATCAGCCGCGTCCGGCTCCCCAGCGTGAGGTGCGCGATCCGAGACGGGAGAAAGTTGTGGATGCGGAGTTTCGGGTGATTACGCCGCCGAGTCGTAAGTTGGAGGAGGACTGATGACGCAGGATGTGACGGGGCTGTTGAAGGGGACGAGTTTGTATCTCGTGGGGATGCCGGGGTCGGGGAAGACGACCTTTGGTCAGCGTCTGGCGGAGCATTTGGGCTATGGCTTTTTTGATACGGATCAGATGATCGAGACGGCGGTGGGCCAGAAGACGAGTCAGATTTTTGCGGAATCTGGGGAAAAGCTGTTTCGGGATTTGGAGCGGCAGGTGTTGGCGGAGCTGTCGCCCTACGGGCGCTGTGTGATCGCCACGGGGGGTGGTATTGTGCTAAAGCCGGAGAATTGGAGCCACCTGCGCAATGGGGTGGTGCTGTGGTTGGATGTGCCCTTGGATTTGTTGCTGGAGCGTCTGGAATCTGATGATTCTCGACCGTTGCTAGTGGGGGATCTCAAGGACCGCTTGACCAAACTCCACGGGGACAGAGCCCCCCTTTACGCCCAGGCGGATTTGCGGCTGGAGGTGGGGGAGGGGGACCATAATGAGGTATTGGTCGATCGGGCAGTCGCGCTTTTGATTGAGGCCTGCGAAGCAAAGGCGCAGGCGGATGCGGAACTGCTGGATTTGAATCGATCGGTGCCCTTTGAGGCGAATTAGTTTGTCGTTTAGTAATTTACCGTCATGACTACTGAGCAATTACAGATCGATTCTGCGGCCCGTGTGCGGGTGTTGAGTGAGGCGTTGCCCTATATGCAGCGGTTTGCGGGGCGGACGGTGGTGATTAAGTATGGCGGGGCGGCGATGAAGGATGGGTCGCTCAAGGATGAGGTGATGCGGGATATTGTGTTTATGTCCTGCGTGGGGATCAGGCCCGTGGTGGTCCATGGGGGAGGGCCGGAGATTAATACTTGGCTGGGGAAGTTGAATATTGAGCCGTTGTTTAAGAATGGGCTGCGGGTGACGGATGCGGCCACGATGGATGTGGTGGAGATGGTGCTGGTGGGGCGGTTGAATAAGGAGATTGTGTCGCTGATTAATACGGCGGGGGCTCTAGCGGTGGGGCTGTGCGGCAAGGATGGCGGACTGATTACGGCGAAGCCTTCGGAGGCGGAGGGTGTGGGCTTTGTGGGTGAGGTGGGGCTGGTGAATCCGAAGTTGATTGAGGTGCTGGTGAGTCAGAATTATATTCCGGTGATTTCGAGTGTGGCGGCGGATGAGACGGGGCAGCCCTACAACATTAATGCGGATACGGTGGCGGGGGAGCTTGCTGCGGCGCTGGGGGCGGAGAAGCTGGTGCTGATGACGGATACGCCGGGGTTGATGAAGGATTTCCATGATCCGGAGAGTCTGATTCATAAATTGGATATTCGGGAGGCGCGGCGGTTGATCGATGCGGGGATTGTGTCGGGGGGGATGATTCCGAAGCTGACCTGCTGTGTGCGGGCGCTGGCCATGGGGGTGAAGGCGGCCCATATTATTGATGGGCGGGTGTCCCATGCGTTGCTGTTGGAGACCTTTACGGATGCGGGGATTGGGACGATGTTGGTGGCGTAGGTTTGTTTTTTGGGTATGTGATTTATGCTAGGAATAGGTTTCTATAGCAAAACTTTCCTATGAGTATCGATTCCGCCAGTCCTGAGTTTGTTAAGGAAGTTTGCGATCGCGAGGACAAGCTACCTGTCCGCAATGAGATGTGTCGATCGCAGTTTCGACTCCATGGGGGGCGTAGGGATAAGGTGATTTTGCTGTTCCATGGGTTTACGGCGGCGCCTTACCAGTTCCGTACGCTGGGGGAACTTTTGTATAACAGTGGCTATAACGTGTTGGTGCCGTTGATGCCGGGCCATGGTCAGGCGGGGGCTTGGGGGAAGGAGAATCCTGCGCCGTTGCCGGAGGCGATCGAGCCCTATCAAGCATTTGCGCTGGAGTGGCTGGGGCGGGCGGAGGAATTGGGGGATCAAGTGATTGTGGGGGGATTGTCGGGGGGTGGCTGTCTGGCGGCTTGGCTGGCGGTGGAGCATGGCGATCGGGTGGATCGGGCGGTGTTGTTTGCGCCTTATTTGAGTAATTGCAGTCTGGTGGTGGATTTGCTGTCGAGTCGATTGAATATGTATTTTCAGTGGCGCGGTGGGGTCTGGGATGATAAGTGTCCGGGGTATCAGGGGTTTATGTTTCCGGCGTTGCGGGTGTTTCCAAAACTTGGCAAACAGGTGCTGGATGAAGCGCACGATCGCGGTGGTGCACCGATGTTTGTGATTTCGACGGAGACGGATATTGCGGTGAGTAATCCGGATCATCGGGATTTGTTTGATCAGGTGCGATCGCGCGTCGGTGCCACCTGGTATTACTGTTTCCCGAGGGCCTTGAATGTACCCCATGCGATGAATGCGCCGGAGGAGGGGAATCAGTGGGTGAATGTGTTGAATGTGATGGTGAAGGCCTATATCGAGAGTGATGTGAGTTGGGATGAGGTGGAGACTATAGCGTTGCGAATGACCGAGGGAGAGACCTGCGATCAAATTGTGGAGGCCTTGGGGATGGGCGATCGGGTGTCCCGTGATTTTCCGACGATGATGACGATGGTGGATAAGTTGGCGATCGTGATGAAGCAGCCGGGGTGGTCGGTGGATGAGTGATAGGGGTGGGGCGATCGGTGGATGGGTGATATCGATGGGGTGGGCGGTGATGGGTTGTGTGGGTGTGCGATCGCCCCGTAGTCGATCGCGGATGGCATGGATGGGCGATCGCAGAACCATTTTGGGTGCGATATAATGGGCATAGTTTCGAGGTGAGGGCAGATGAGTTCATTTTCCATACTGCTAGAAAGTAATCAAGGTGAAGATTTCCGGGCGACGGTGCTGGGGTTGCCGGATTGTTATGGCCAAGGTGCAACGCGTGAGGCTGCCTTGGCTCATGCAAAACAATTGTTAGCTGAACGGTTGTCAGTTGCTGAGATTGTGGCGATCGATCTGTCTCCTCAGTCCAAGGCTCGGCAAATGGCGGGGAACTTTAAGGATGATCCGCACTGGGATGAGTTTCAGGGGGCGATCGCGGAGTATCGTCGGGAGCTGGATGCGGAATTGGAGGCAGAATATCGCCAAATGGATGAGGCAGAACGGCAACAGCGCCTGAGTTCGGGGCAGTCTGCGGCATGACCTTGTGGATTTTGGATACGGACCATATTTCCCTATGGCAACGTCAACATACGCCTTTACTGACAAAGCTTGATGAGATCGGGGTTGAGAATATTGCAATCACTGTGATTACGGTGGAAGAGCAGTTTCGTGGGCGTTTGGATATGGTGCGGCGGGCAAATTCAGAGGCTTCGCGGCTTTCAGCCTATGGATGGATCAGGGAAACGACCCTGTTTTTGGGTCAGATCTCTCAGGTGCTTGCTTGGAGTCCTGAGGCCGAGCGGATTCATGGGGAACTTAAGCAACGACGGGTCAGAATTGGTGCTCAGGATCTGCGGATTGCGGCGATCGCGCTGGCTTGTGGTGGAACGGTTGTGACGCGCAATCGGCGGGATTTTGGTCAGGTGCCGGGGTTGGTGATTGAGGATTGGTCGTAGGGTGGAGCGATCGCCCCGTAGTCGATCGCGGATGGGATGGATGGGCGATCGATGGAATTGCTATAATCAGCGGGAGGTTTGGGGCAAGTCAGTAGAAAACTCAAGCGTATCAAGAGGTACTGTGATGAAGGATTCTTATGATTTTCTGGGGGTGATATGTTTTGGCGCTTAAAATTAAAGACGATCGATGAAACTAGAGCATTGTCGAAACCGAATAATTGAGTTGTTGGCACGATTTAAGGCTCAAGTCGAGTTGAGTACTGCTATGAGCAAAACCGACCTCAACAAAGCTGCGGAAGATATTTTAATACCTTTGCTCAATGAAATCTATGGCTGGAATCTAATCAATATTAACTACGCTGAGGATAATGATAACTATCCTGGAATTGATTTAGTTGATAAGCAATCTGGGATTTCGGTTCAGGTCACGGCAACCCGCACCCTTCCAAAGATTCATCATACACTGCAACAATTTGTTAAACACAACCAATATAAAACCTATCCGAGATTAATTATTTTTATTTTGGGAAAGCGGCAGAAGACCTATGGACCCTTAGTGATGCAGAAATGCATCAGTTGGCGAAATATCCCGACATTGAAGTCTCTCCTCTTTGGCAGAAAAGTATAGAGTGCATCGCGGCTCTTCACCGCCCCTATGCATTGCGTTGCTTAACAAGCTTAGCCCCATTCATTTTGTCTACAGGAAAACAAAACGATATTTTTAATTTCATAAAAATGATTGATGATGTTTGCCGCTGGTGGCCATGAAATCTTTCACTACAACTAAAGTAAATTTACTAAGTTGAAATAAGGTTTGTGTCTGATTCACATTTCTGCCTTCAATGAAGCAGCCGATCGGAACTTTTAGCTTTTGGTAACCTGTAACCTATTTCCCTTGCCCAACTTCATATCAATCCTACCTGTTCCTTCTCTCCGACCTCAAAAGAGTCGATCGCATAGCCGATCGCACCACACTTTATCCCGCGATCGCTAATCTTGGAAAAGGAGAAGCAGCCATGCGGGGCGTGGTGGAAGAGATGAAGCGGGTGTGTGGGCAATGGCCGTAGGGGAAAGGAGGAAGTAAGAACGCGGAACGCGGAAAGAGGGGGAGTACAGAAAGACTATTTCTTAGGGTAGAGGCAAGGTGCGAAAGGATGCGCTAAGAGACTGTAAAATGTTTTGTGTCAGAGGTTAAAAAGTAGGATCTAATGAACTATACCTCTATCAAAACATCATGCTGAACCTTCGACCAGAACTACTTGACGAGCTTCTTAAGGACTACAACAATCC
>JAAUSA010000319.1 GCA_012031975.1 Alkalinema sp. RU_4_3
CCAAGGGCCTCAATTTGGGCTTTACGCAGTCTTTTCCGTGCCGAAACCATTGATGCCGTAAGGCGTTGAGCACACTAACATCGATCGGGCTCTGCCCTGCTCGGTCTTACGTGCCGAAACCATTGATGCCGTAAGGCGTTGAGCACCATCCCCTCAGCTTACCCCCTAGCAAAACCCACGATCGCAAACGAGAAACGACTCAAACAGATCCACATCGATCGCCACTTCAGAACGTGAGCGATCGCAAAGCCCTGCAAAAAAAAATCTGTCTAGGGGTAGAGAAGCCATTTAAGCCTAGGGTTTGGCGGCTCAAAAATCTATCAATTGGTTACTTAAGGTATTCGATCGCACATTCCCATTAGCAATTTTCAACCTTGCAAACTCAAACCCATTGCCCTAATCTCCCTATACCTAAATAGGTGACTCCCCATGGCAACAAAACCATTTGACCAATTTAACAAACGCCTATTTCAAGAGCTACTATCCCCCTTAGGCACAGGCATCCCCGACTTAGCCATCCTCGGTGAAGAACGATGGATCGATATCTTCTTCGCCCCAAACCCAGATGCTGAGCCAAGCTTCGAAGAATTGGGCATCTTGGCACAGATGATCGATCGCCCCGCACTACTAGAAACCTGCCGTGATGCTTTGAGTCACCAGGACGTCGAAAATTGTTTGATTAAGCTATTTAACCTGAGAGGAGAATTACAACGGAAATATCCCCTGCTAAACGTGGCAGATTCACCGCATCTATGGCTACTGGCAGCCGAGGTCTCCGATCGACTACTCGATCACTTCACCGACAACCAGCCCAGCCCGACCTTAGGAGAAGGATTCTACCCAATGCGGCTAGGACTAAGGACGACCATCGTCGCGATCGCCAAGCTACCTGTCACACCAGATACAATGTGGCTCAGACTAATGGGCAAAGAGCAAACCCAGGAAAATGCGATCGACGAGTGGAAAAAACAGACTCGCCGCCAGGGTTTGGAGCGAGGTTTGCAGCAGGAGCGTCGATCGGCGATCGTCAGTCTGATGCGATTACGCTATGGCAGACTCGATGAACAGTTGGAAGCGATCATGCCCAAGCTGATGGGACTCAGTAGTGATGAGTATATAGCCCTGCTGATGTATCGAGTCTATCCCGATCGCATGACCCATAGGAGATTCCATGGCTACTCAAACCCATCCCTGGGATGCCTCAGACCATCTCGAAACAAAAGAAGATATCGTCGCATATCTAGAAGCCGCTCTCGAAGACGGCGATCCAAGCCTATTAGCCGCCGCATTAGGCGATATTGCTCGCTCTAAAGGAATGACCCAGATTGCCCGTGAAACAGGACTAGGACGTGAAAGCCTTCATAAAGGGCTATCGATCGAAGGCAACCCAAACTTTACAGGAGTTTGAAGGCAAATAGGCAGATCCAACTACAGCCGCTCCAACGCCCGCTGCATCCGCTCAGGCAATCGCCGCAGAACCTTACCCTTCTCCATATCCGTCGGCACCAGCACCACACAGGCCGTAATCAACAGCGTATTCGACTCCACCTCATAGATCTCATAGTCAAAGGGCAGCCGCACCCCCGATCGCTCCCCCAATCGACATTTCACCACCGCCCGCTCCCCCATCCGCAACGGCCTGTGATAGCGGATCGCCATATCCACCACAGGCAAATTACAGCCCATCGCCACCAGATCAGCAAACTCGATTCCCAGAGCCGCCAGCGCCTCCACCCGCGCCGCCTCCATCCAAGTCAAATAGGTACCATGCCAGACAATCCCCGCATAGTCCGTATGGTGCGGCTGAGCCTTCACAAAATATTCAAACCAAGATCGTTCCATCACAGCGCTTCAACCAAGAACAACCCTGAGTCTAGCCCAAAAAAAGCCCAAAAAAACGGCTGCGACCCCAAAGCGTCACAGCCGTTTCAACTAAACATCGACCCCAACTACGGCGTCCGCAGCTTCTTCGCCACCAGCTTCTCCAACTCCACCCAAACAAACATCAAACTGCTAAACCCACAGCACACCAGCAGCTCCTGCCCACTAATAATATGGGTACCAAAGAAATGCCGCAGCGGTGCCACATAGATCAAAGCAATCTGAAGCAGAGAAGTCAAAATCACTGAAGCCCAAAGGTACTTATTACTAAAGGGATTCAACTGGTAAGTCAACTGGGTATTCGATCGAATCGCCACCGCATGACCCATCTGCGCCAAACAAAGGGTCGTAAACACCATCGTCTTCCAACCCTCCGGATCACCCGTATAGCCCGGCTGATGGGTATGCTTATAGGCCCAAATCATCAGCGCCACGGCGATCGCCGCCAGCACCACCCCAATTCGCACCATATAGATGCCTAATCCACGGGCAAAAATGCTCTCCTGGGGATTATTGGGGGGGCGATTCATCACATTGGGCTCCGCAGGCTCCACCGCCAGGGCCAAGGCGGGTAAACCATCCGTCACCAAATTCATCCAAAGAATCTGCAACGGCGTCAACGGCACACCCGCCCCCGCCGCAATCAGGGGCGAAACGGCGATCGTAATCACCTCCCCCAATATTCGATCCCAGAATGTACTTGATAAAACGGCGAATGTTGGTGTAGACCACCCGGCCTTCCTCCGTCGCCGCCACGATCGTCGCAAAGTTATCATCCAGCAACACCATGTCGCTGGCTTCTTTGCTCACATCCGTGCCCGTAATCCCCATGGCAATGCCGATATCCGCCTGCTTCAGCGCCGGAGCATCATTCACCCCATCCCCTGTCATGGCGACAATTTGATGACCCGCTTGCAGGGCCTGCACGATCCGCAGTTTATGCTCCGGGGCCACACGGGCGTAGACATTAGTCGTTTTGACAACGCCTTCCAATTCCCGCTGATCCATCACCTCCAGTTCCTTCCCCGTCACCACAGAAGCCCCAGGGGTAGAAATCCCCAGGTCCTCGGCGATCGCCTGGGCCGTCAACTGGTGGTCCCCCGTAATCATCAGGGTCCGGATACCAGCGCTCTTACATCTGGCCACCGCATCCTTGACCTCCGGACGCGGCGCATCCAGCATGTCAATCAGCCCCAGCCAGACCAAACCCTGCTCCACGGATTCATCGGTCCCAGGTTTTGGCACTTCAGTCAGCGGCTTATAGGCAAACCCCAGTACCCGTAAACCTTTGCCTGCTAGTTGGTTATTGCGATCGAGAATATTCTGGCGATCCTGGCCCGTCACCGTCTCGATACCGCTATTTTTTTGAAGTTGGCTGCACCGCTCCAAAATCAATTCCGGCGAACCCTTGGTAAACATCAAATAGGGCGAATCCACCAACCCCGTTTCCTGATGCAGCCCATTGCCCGCCACAATCACACTCATGCGCTTACGCTCAGAGCTGAAGGGGAATTCCGCCTGGCGGGGCAGTTTTGCATTCCACTGATCGCGCTCAATATTGCCCTTAGCGGCAGCCACCAGCAAGGCACCCTCCGTGGGGTCCCCTAAAATACCCCAGACGCCGTTTTCAGCCTGGAGGAGGGAGTCGTTGCAAAGGGCCGAGGCCAGGAGCAGCGATCGCAATTCCAAATGCTCCGACGGCAGCAGCGTATTTTCATTTTGGGTAAACCCACCCTTGGGGTTGTAGCCTTCCCCGGACACCTTGGCGCTGCCACTGGCGGTATGCAGAGATTGCACCACCATTTTGTTCTGGGTCAAGGTTCCGGTTTTGTCCGAGCAGATGCTGGTGACGGAGCCGAGGGTTTCCACGGCAGGCAGCTTGCGGATCAGGCTATTGCGCCGGACCATTCGCTGGGTGCCCAGGGCCAAGGTGACCGTAATCACCGCAGGCAGGCCCTCCGGCACCACCGCCACCGCCATCGACAGACCCACCTCCAGCAGCGATCGCCAACTATCAAGGCCCGCCACGATCATGCCGCCGATCACAACGATCGCCACCAGGACCAGGGAGCTACTGACCAAAACATTACTGAGCTGGTCCATCCGCGTCTGGAGCGGCGTGGGTTCCGACTCGACATTTTGGAGCATGGTGGCAATCTTGCCCAGCTCAGTCTGCATCCCGGTGCTGGTGACCAGAATCGTGCCCCGACCCTGGAGCACCTCCGTCCCTTGATAAACCACATTGACGCGATCGCCCAGGGAAGTATTCTCCGCCAGGGTGCGATCGGCCTGTTTATTCACGGCCTGGGCCTCCCCCGTCAGCGCCGACTCACGAATTTGCAGGTTGGCCTCCTCCAGCACGCGACCATCGGCGGCGATCTGCACC